>CAYMXM010000058.1:0-15683 GCA_964394065.1 uncultured Pirellula sp.
CCGCGGTCTAGGGCGCCAAATCGGCGTCCGGGGGGAGACAAGCTCCCACCCAGACGGAAGCCAACAGTAAAACGCTAAACAGGCCTACGCTGAGGACGGTGTGTTGCCAGCCAAGGATAAGCCTATACTGAAAATTCCCCCAGAATCCTTCGTACAAAACTCAGCGACATTCGTCAGTTAGAGTATCTCAACCTCATGAAGGATGGCAAAACAACTGATGATTGATAGCGACACGTTCAAACGTCTGCAGGAGGGGGACATTCAAGCCTTTGAGGATGTCGTTAACACCTACCAACACGAGATGTTGTGCATAGCCGCTCGGATTATCGGGCAGCAGGCCGACGCCGAAGAGGTGAGGCAGCGAATACTCATGCGGATTTGGAAGACACCGCAGAAATTGCCCGCTCTGGAGTACTTTGAGGCCTGGCTACGAAGGTGTGTTGTTAACGAGTCCATTTCACAAATTCGTCGACGGAAGCGGGAAGATCTTTTGGCTTCAGGGTTCGCAGATACTCGCAGTTCCGTTCCAAACGACGAAATTGAGTTTGACGTTGAGCAACTTCGTTTTGCGCTGAGCCAACTCGAGCCCGAGCAGCGAGCCTTACTGGCTTTGAAGTTTGACCAACAACTAACCGTTCGCGAGATTGGAAAAGTTCTCGAACGATCTCACACGACCATTCAATCCAAACTCGAGCGAGCCGTCGCGAAGCTCCGATCGCTCATGCAGACTGCGGAGAGGAAATGAGATGTCAATAAACAAACACGAGGGCTCCTTCGAGACGCAAGCGTTGCGAAAGCTTTTTGAGCAAACACAACCCGAACCAAAGGAAGTGGACATTCATGCCATTGTTAATACCGATCGTTCAGATGTTAGTGAACAAGTTGAAAGAAATTGTGCAACGACCTTTAGACTATGGAGTTCCAAAATGAGTTTCAAAGCAGCGGCCTTGGTTGCCGTGACAGTGGGTGTACTTGGACTATTCATTATACCATTAACTTCTGCTGAGAAAGTAGCATTTGCCCAAGTCAAAGAACGAATCGATGCGATTCGAACCGTAGAGTATATCGAAACGTCTTATGGTGGAAGTGATCGCGGTCCAAATGAAGCAAAGGAATTTTCACTTGAGACGGCTATTGAAAAGTTGAATTTGATGCTCGAAACGGCGGATCCCAAGTTGGCAAAAGATCTGGAGTTTGAATTGAAGCTCCTAAGCGATTTGCAAACTCAAAAGTCGAAAGTCTTTTACGTTCGTCGAGTTAGGGTAAAGGGGAGGTACCTGCAACGAACAGACCAGATTTTTCCACCGGGTAGAAACCGTGTCATTCGAGACGCATCATCCGGTTTGACCGTTGCGTTCCATGACGATTTGAAACAAAAGAATGTCCTTACGAAGCAGGTTGCCATAGATAAAACGGGAGGTCAACAAGAAACGGACATCCCTAAAATACCACCTGACGTTGACTTCTTCTCTCGCTTTACATCAGTCCCCAACGGTGCCGTCGAACAACTTCCGAGCCAAATTCTCAATGGAAAGAACGTGGTGGGGCTTCGGAGCCAGGAAGAGCGCGCTGGGGAAACTTGGACCAGGACGTATTGGATTGAACCAGAAACAAGACTTCCGGTCGAAATGTGGACAGAATTGCGAAAAGGGGAGGAACTTCGACAACGTTGGGTAATGAACCAATTCTTCTATGACAATCCGATGGACGATGAGTTGTTTAGTACGGAGACTCCGGAAGGCTACTCCTCAAGTGACGGGAAGGTCCACGGGCTCTCTTCCGAGTAGGGTATTTTTGAAACACGTAGTCTGTATGTAAGGTAGATACGCGATTGCGTAACGCTCCAAAGAAGTGTTTTGTTTTGACAAGATTTTCAGGATGAACAGGATTGGGTAAAGTGGATTTTGAAAATCCTGGGAATCTTGTAAATCATGTCCAAAATCGAGTGGATAGCAATCCCCCACAAGGGGACACCCACCCCGTTTCGACTCGAATCCCACGCATGGGGACACTCACTTGCTAAGGCCACAGTTGACGGTAGTTGGACCACGCAATTCTTGGCAAGCTGTCTCCGTCGGCGCGACTCACCACAAGTGTGGTAGATGATTTCGGGCCGTTGATTGCAATGATGTAGATGGATGACGCGCCGTTGGACTACAGCACCAGGCCGTGTGGACCGCGTCACTGGGGCCAGCCCCCTGGAAGAGCGAATCGCAGAAACCGGTAAGCTTCTCGTTCCCGCTATGCTTTCCGGCCAAGCCTCACACCTGAAGCCTGCATTCGTAAGATTCGTTCGATTCGTGGTTCATCCCCCAGTCTCTCTGCGCTCCTCTGCGTTTTCTGCGGTTAATTCTCAGCAGCCAATCGCTGCTTGACGGGGGCTTGGTGAGCCCTGAATGGGAGGCCGGCTCACGGCGCTGACGGCGGCTTTGATTGGAAGCGTTGTTTAACGGAATGAATTCCGTTCTACATTGGGGGGAAACCTTGACTGCCAATATCAACTCCCCTAAACTGCATTAGTTCACTAATCCACGTGAGGTTTTTCATGTTCATCGATCCGAAGAGCGCTATACCTATCTATCAACAGATCTCCGACCAGATTCGGAATGCAATTCAGTCTGGAGTTTATCGAGCAGGGGAGATGCTTCCGTCCCTTCGCCAGATGGCTATCGATATCAAAGTCAATCCCAACACGGTTCAACGCGCTTACGATCAGCTCGAGCGGGAAGGTGTGGTCGAAACGCGACGTGGCGTCGGAGTCTTTGTGGCTAGCTTCTCACGAGATCGCTTGAACGGAGCCGAAAAGCAACTTCGAGGGAAGCTGCTGGAAGCGATTGCGCAAGGAACTAAGTCTGGGCTTACGATTGCAAAGATTCGGTCCACATTCGAGATGGCAGTACGTGAGCACCTTCAAGAGGTTACCAAATGATGTTGACGGCTGTTGACTACGCCATCGATGTGCGAGGACTTACGAAACGTTACGGAGCAAACGTCGCTTCCAATGAGATCGACCTTCGGGTGAAACCTGGGACGACCTTCGGCCTCCTCGGGCCGAACGGGGCAGGTAAAAGCACCCTCATCCGTATGCTCATGGGG
The DNA here is from genome assembly GCA_964394065.1 of uncultured Pirellula sp. Classification (GTDB taxonomy): domain Bacteria; phylum Planctomycetota; class Planctomycetia; order Pirellulales; family Pirellulaceae; genus JBKCUI01. The sequence continues at coordinate 3,097 of CAYMXM010000058.1, forward strand.
TTGACATCGAGTGATTCAGGGGAAGCTTACCTGTTGGGGATTGATGTGAACCAGCGATCTTCCGACCTCCGGAAGCGGATCGGTTATGTGCCTGAACTACATTTCATTTATCGTTGGATGACGATCGGCGAGGTACTCGGTTTCGTCAGCAGTTTGTACAACCATTGGGACACCGAACTCGCTGAAAGTCTGATCTCCAGATTTGAATTGCCCATCACCAAGCGTGTTTCCGCTCTATCCAAAGGGATGACTGCCAAGCTGGGGCTTGTCCTAGCATTGTCTCACCGCCCCGATTTGTTGATCCTTGACGAGCCGACATCGGGGCTTGATCCAATCATTCGGGAAGATTTCCTTGAGAGCGTGCTGCGAAGTCACTCAGGGGGAAATCGAACCATTCTCTTTTCGAGCCATCATGTCGATGATGTGGAGCGAGTTTCAGACGAAGTAGGGATCATGGTCCAAGGTAAGCTGCGAGTTTCGGGCCCACCAGAAGAATTGCGTTCTCGCATCAAGCGAATACGCGCGGTCTTGCGCGACGGGACGCTTCCTAAATGGACTCCTGAGGAGACACTTCATCAACGAATATCTCGAAGAGAATGGACGCTTACGGTAGATCCGTTCTCGATCGAACTAATTGAAAGACTTCAATCCGAGAACGATCTGGTCGCTGTAGACATCATCGACTTGAATCTCGAAGAGATCTTTAAGGACTTGGTGCGTGGAAGCTCCCTTCCAAGGTTGGAGGAAGCAGCATGATCAACTGGGCCCTCGTCAAAAAAGATATTCGCTTGCTGGGCAACTACCTGCGCTTCGCGGTAGTCGTTACACCGGCGGTTTACCTGGTTTGGGGCGCTGCAGTTGTTTGGTTTACTTCCTACACTCAGGAAGCGGAAGCCCCTATGCGGAGCACCTCGGCTCGAGTCTTTCTAACACTGTCCAACGCTAGCACTGGAGGGATGGTAATAACTGGTTTCCTGGCTGGGCTAATCGCCGGAAGCGTTTTAACTCTGGAAAGGATTGATCGATCTGCTGAGTTTCTTGCCTGCCTTCCACCGACCAGAGGTGCCCACCTTCGCGGAAAGCTATGTGTCCTCTTTGGAAGCACTTTAGCGATGCTGTGCATTCACATTCTAGCAGCGTGTTTATCGAGCATCCTTATTCCCTACGTACGCACATCCGGGCTCCTCCGCATGGAACCTCCAACAGCTCTTGGGTTGGTGACGGCTATGACCGTAATCCTAAGTGTAATTGGTGGAGCTTTAGCTGTATCTGCTTGGATGAACTCGAACGGTGTGCCGATTTTGTGCGGCCTACTTACCCCGACGATGGTAGGAGCCTTGGTCTTATTGATCAGCTACATGCTTGGAGTGGAAACAAGCGGACAACAGTTTCAAGCAAGGTTTGTCACTGCTTCGTTATTGATCGGCGTGTGTCTAACGATATCTGGATCGTACTGGTACTTAGCAAGGGAAGAGCCATGAAGTATTTGCGGTTGTGTTTTTTTCCTGCTCTCCTTGGAGTCGTCGCAATCGGAGTGGTGATAGTTGACACCTTTCGTACTCGAAGTGTTTCTAGCCAGCAATATGTACTGCCAAGCGACGCAAGCTCTCAGGTGCTGCTGGAATTCATGCGAAGGTTGGATGGCTCAGTAGAATATTCGAATCTCCCAATACCCGAATCAAATCTGAAACAAGTTAGTGACGCTGTGCTTGCCGCATCGGATCAGTTAAAGCAACAACATGATTCGCTTTCTCAAGGGGAATTGCATGAGTCGGAATACTATCGCCTGAAGCACCTTGGTGTCGCATTTCTCCATGGGCGCCGGGGAGATATCGATAGCTTCGTCTCGTCAACGAAGCAGTATCTTTCTTCTTCGGAGACGATATCCGGACCGGAACTTCAGATTATACAAGGAGCCCTTGTCGTTCTTGAGTCTACACGAAAGCAGGAGTCCTTGGCAGAGTTTGTAGGATGGTTGCGAGGCCAAAATCAATTGACTTCCGAGTTTGCCCCGAGCTTGCGGAACCAGCTTGAAGGGATCTCAAAGCGATTGGAACTCATTGGCTCTGAGCTAACACTCCAGTCGACAACTTTGCAATCCGAGGCATTCGATCTGGACCAATGGAAAGGACGTGTCGTACTGATTGAATTTTGGGGTACGAGATGTGTTCCTTGCGTCGCGGAACTTCCTGCTTTAAAGCGAATTCATAAAACCTACCGTGAACGTGGATTTGAAATCATCGGAATTTGCTTAAATGCGGAACCTGAGAGGATACGTCGTTTTGTTGAAGAGCACGACCTGCCATGGGTTCAGCTTTGTCACCAAGCAACCGCTAGCAGCGCATGCAACGATATCCTATCGGACCGCTTCGGAATTCAGTCAATACCAACGACAATGCTCCTCGATGCCGATGGCAAGGTGATCAAGTTCGGCGTTCGCCCGCTGGCTGGTGACTTGGAGTATGACTTGGAGACTGTTCTTGCGAAGCTTTTATAACTACGCTTGAGGGAACCCAGATCGTCAGCGTTAACGCCAGGATCTCGGAAGGGAACGAGTTATCAACATGGCAATCGAGGAATCCAAGTCATGAATGCTGCTTCAAGATACGTTAAGCTGGTCGAGTGGTCCGATGAAGACAAGTGCTTTGTCGGTAGTTGTCCCGGTCTCTTTTACGGCGGATGCCATGGGGACGACAAGAAAGCCGTCTTTGCCAACCTCTGCCAGATTGTCGACCAGATGGTTGAACTGTATGAGGCGGAAGAACGGCTCCTTCCTCCCCCCAATGTAGAACGGAATTCATTCCGTTAAACAACGCTTCCAATCAACGCCGCCGTCAGCGCTGTGAGCCGGCCTCCCGTTCAGGGCTCACCAAGCCCCCCGCTGTCAGCGAGTGGCTGTAGAGGGTATTTAACCGCAGAGGGCGCAGGGAAATTTCAACGCAGAGGCGCGGAGACGCAGAGGCGCAACGATTTTCTTCTCCGCGCCCCTGCGTCTCCGCGACTCAGCGTTAACTTTTAATCGGGAGGGGACTACGCTGAGGATGGTGTGTTGCGCGGTCGCTTATGAGGGGTTAGTAAATGCGATAGGGAGGTTGGCTTGGAGGTTGAATGGGTTTGGGATGGAAGCGCGACCGCTGCACACACCCTACAAGAGATAAGTAGGGCGCATGAAGTGCTCGCCGATGCCAGTCTTAAATCTCAAGCCTGCATTCGTAAGATTCGTTCGATTCGTGGTTCATCCCCCGGTCCCTCTGCGTTCGCTGCGGTTAAATTCTCAGCTGCCAATCGCTGCTTGACGGGGGGCTTGGTGAGCCCTGAATGGGAGGTCGGCTCACAGCGCTGACGGCGGCGTTGATTGGAAGCGTTGTTTAACGGAATGAATTCCGTTCTACAATGGCCGCCACCAGCGCAGTGAGCCAAGGTAATCGACCGCCTTGCAGCCGACCTCAAGGAAGCCTTCCCCGACATGGGGGGGCTCACCCGTCGCAATTTGCTCTTTATGAGAGCATTTGCCGATGCTTTCCCGGATGGTCCAATTGTGAAACAGTCTGTTTCACAATTGCCTTGGGGGCAGATCATCCGCCTCATCCAGATGGTCAAAGACCCCGCCGTCCGTGATTTCTACATCAGGGAGGCTCTGGACCAGGGCTGGAGCCGCTCCATCCTCGAAATCCAAATCGAGAACCAGCTACACCTCCGTGCGGGCAAGGCGCAAAACAATTTCGCTCTCACCATGCCCCCGTCGGATTCGGACATGGCGGCCCAGCTCTTCAAAGATCCCTATCTCTTCGATTTCCTCGGCACCGCCGCTCCACGACGCGAGGCAGAGATCGAGCAGTCGCTCGTCGATCATATCCAGAAATTCTTGCTGGAACTGGGGGCGGGCTTCGCCTTCGTCGGGCGGCAAGTACGGTTGGAAGTTGGCGGCGAAGACTATTTGCTCGATCTCCTCTTCTACCACCTCAAGCTTCGTCGCTACGTCGTCATCGAACTGAAAGCCCGCGACTTCACCGCCGGCGATGTCGGTCAGTTAAACCTCTACCTTTCCGCCGTGGACGACCTCCTCCGCCACCCCGACGACCAACCTACCATCGGACTTCTACTGTGTCGGAAAAAGAATCGTTTCGTTGCCGAGTACGCTCTGCGCGGCCTCGATCAATCCATTGCCGTTGCCGCTTGGCAAACCCAACTCACCGACTCCCTCCCCGAAGACCTGCGCGGCAGTCTACCGACGATTGAGGAGATCGAAGCCGAACTGGGGAGCGATCTATCGGATGGCGTAGTTTAGGTATAGCAAAGCAGATAGTGCTAGCCGGGGTTGCCAAATGGGTAAAACCAGGTTGGCTGCGGATGTTCAACTAGTGTAAGTGGTTTTTTGAGACGCTTAGGCGATCGTCTTTGTCAAATGCCCGAGCAGTGGATAGAGCAGTACGTTGCGGGGCATAGGTCGAAGTAAAACTAACTGACCACCTTCACACTCAACGGTGATCGCTGAAGAACGAGCTTGGTCGTATGCGTTGTGTATGCTTTAGGCGCATCTTCCCAATCTGCAACCATCGTCGATGCCTTCTCGGCAGGAAAACAAGTTTGCGCCACAAAGGCAAGTAGTTCGGGAAGTATTGGCCTTACATGCGAAACGCCGACTTTCAGCGTCGCACTCGTCGCATACATGTGCATAAGAGGCACTTTGGTTCCTGGGGCAATGTAATACCCTACCGCAGTACAAACTCCTCCTGGATTCAATAGGCGGATCGCAGAGTCCAAGCCATCGCTTCGAGAGGATGCTTCGACCACAACGTCGTATCGGCTAGAAAGGAGAGCAGCTAGTGAGCGCCTCCGGTTTGTCGGAAGGACTACGGGCTTTGCTCCAAACTCTTCCGCGATGCGTAAGCGGGTACTGCAATTGTCTGCGTAGTCCACTTGCGAGGCACCTTGACGAATGGCGATACCAGCAGCATAAAGGCCAATACTCTGTGCCGCACCTCCTAAAATTAGGACGGAACCGCCCGGTCGCTCTTGAAGTGGGGGCACAACACTTCGCCAGGCATCTGCTAAGTTATCGCTGGCGGCGGCCACTCGAAGCGGCGGAACGCCCTCAGGGACAGGGACAAGCATGTGATCGGCAAACGGTACTCGAATCTGGTCCGCAATCATCCCACCCCATGGCCCGCAGGATGCACCAAAGCCAAACGCCGACAGTACCTTCTCACGTGTTGTAGAGCATTTGGCCGTCAGTCCACGTCGGCATTCAAGGCAAGTTCCGCACGACACCGCCCAGGGCACGACTACAACCTCTCCAATCTTCCGTTTGTGGACTTGTGCTCCGATAGCGATGATTTCCGCAACGCATTCATGGCCAATTCCGAACGGTCCTTTAAACGGAAGTTTGCCGCAAATATCTCCAACCACAGGATCGACAAGTCCAAGATGCATGCCACATTGAAATGCACGGCTCACAGGTCTGTGGATAGGAAGTGTATCACCGTCGCACCGTCCCGCGATGAAGGGGCGAACGATGGCATCCTCGGGATGCCTCAACATTGGATCTTCGCGATCTCGCCATTCCAGTCGACCTGATCCAATAAACTGTAATTCCCGCACTTTATCTACCTCGAACGGACGCCGACTGTTTTCGATACGGCGTCTCTCCAGTGTTGCTTCCACTGGACTTGTGCCAGTCTTCTGAAGACCGAACCAATCCGGCCCGTAGCGCATTTCGCTCGACATAACGGCAGGCGACCAGAAGGTGCGAGTCGCTTTGGATCGAAAAACTCTTGTACCGCTGCTGATAGACATGTCCCATCCCGCCGGTGTGATAGTGAGCATGGTACAGTTCAACTCGATACCGCTCCAGTCCTTCCCCGATGATCTTCTCGAACGCTTCGAAATCCTCGTCTTTATGGAAAATCGTCGCGCGAAGATTCCCTCGGTTCAGGGCATGGTAGATTCCGCCCGCTTCATCGGCTCGTGGTGATCTAGGCATGGCATCCAGTATACTCTCTTTTTCATCCGCCTCGCCCCCGACTCCTCCCCACTGTTGCCCCCTCTCAGCTTACCCCCAGGTGAGTGTCCCCGTCCCAGTACTTACGGCACGTAATAAACCCAATAAGAATAAGCGATCCGGTCGACAGGTTGCAAAGAACGAAAGTACCCCAGCCTCAGCTCGTCGGGCAAGTCGTTCAGAAGTCGGACGTTGACAATGTACCACCCCGGGGAGAGTTTCGGTGCCGAGCCAGCGGGATCGGCAGAGGCTACCCCTTGAGCGACTTCTTTCAATCGATTTGCAATCGAGCTTCCCGAGGGTTTAGGAATGGGGTCTGGCTCCACGTCGATGGAACGCCCTCCGAGCGAACGAAACGAACTGAAATCCGAAGTCGCCCAGCAAGGGCGTTTGTCAGGATTGTTCTGGATCCACTTCTCCACAAGGAGCAGATCCTGCCCCCAGTCGACATTGGAAAAATCCAACACTTGCCACCCTCGCTCCGGCCCTCCAGCAACCCGATTGAAGAAGGTCAAAAAATGAGGCCATACACTCAGCGACGCTACAACCGCTGCCCCACATAGGAACAGGAGCGTGCGGCGCAACCAGACCGATGCCACCCCCGCTTGAAACGCTCCTGCGATCAAGAAGAAAATCGGAGGATAGATCGTCAGTACGTACCGATGGTGGTGATTAAAGCCCGTTTGGGAGCTGACCGAGACAAAGATCACGCAAGCTGGAACGGCGAGCGCAATCCATGCTTGTTGCGATGCAGGAGACCATCGGCGAACGAGGAGATAAGTCGCCGGAACCAACGCTAACAACGTTCCCAAGGGAGTCTTAAAAAGCGTCGTGCAAAGATAGTAGTACCACCATCCTCCCAATCGCCACTCTCCCATCAGGAACGACCAATACTTCATCTCCACTTCATGCTTCAAGTAATCGATCCCCATGACATAATCATAAGGCAATGGGACCGGCAGCCACGCTAGCGGAGTGCCGACGAATCGGTTGCTAGGGTTGCTAACTCCCGCCTCCGGGCCTCCAAGCGCGTGACTGAGGAATCGATACTCTCCTAAGAGCGTTCCTGTTCCTTGAAGAAGATATCCATTGTTGAGTACGAAAAGCGCTACCCCCCCCATGAGAAGCCAATCGCCGACGATCCGAGGTAAGGTGAAATACCCCCGGTTCGCGGGAACCAACCATGTCCCAATCGCTGCTGCGAGGGGGAAGGAAATCACCCCGGTAACCCATGTCATCTTGCTATACATCGCGAGCCCGAGCGCAAAGCCGACGACGCTCGCCATTCCCCAATTGGGGGTGCGCATGTAGGTCAGCACCGCTAACGACGGGAGAATCCCAATCGCGACGGAGCCGACATCGGGAATGATCGTTTGCGCATGGGCCAAGATATTCGGGCAAAAGGACCACAAACAGCATGCAATCCAAGCTGACAACGGGCCCAACTCACGATAGGCGAGCCAGGTAAGTAGCACGCAACCGAGGAGTGAAAAAGGGAGGACCAGCAATCGGGGCAGGAAGAAATCGCGATGCAAATCGAGCCCTTTCTCAATCATGCGGGTTCTCCCTACGATGAATTCGATCCGATGCCCCAAAGGACCGGGTAACGCATCCCATTCGTACTCATTCCGGAGATGGAGCGCTCCCAATCCCGAAACGAGATCGACCATCGGCGGATTGACGGAGTAGTAATGAAACGTTCCGAAATGCCATTTGGACACCCCCGATGGGAGGTGTCCGATTTCGTCGGTGTTGGGGAAATGAATCCAGTTTCCGTGGACCAATAGACCTACGTGACACAGGAGCAGGAACAGATAACTCCCTAGCCAAGCATTGCGCCCCGTCAGCCAATTCCTTCCTCCCAGAAATTCCTGCACTCGGATCACTTCGATGCTCCAGCCCTTCGTGAAGTGGCAAAGAGATTCAGCATTAACTTGAGATGCCTCCAGCCATCCCGGAAGCTTCGCAGATGAGGTGGGCGATCACGTCCATCTGGGGAAAGAACGATAGGCAACTCCGCAATACGGAGCCCCGCTCGAGAAACGCGGATTACCATCTCAGAAGCGAATTCCATCCCCTCGCATTCCAATCCTAGGACGATGATTTTTTGACGATCAAAAGCGCGGAGCCCACAGTGCCAATCCCGACAAGGAGTGCGAAACAGAACTCGTCCCAATCCGCTCAGGAGTGGGTTTCCGACATAGCGATGCAACCAAGGCATAGCGCCGGGAAGGATCCCTCCCGCGAAGCGATTTCCCATCACCAAATCATTTCCTTCGAGGAGCTTTTCGATAAACCGAGGGCTTTCGCGGAAGTCGTAGCTGCCATCTCCGTCTCCCATCACAATATAGTCCCCTTTTGCAGCCGCGATACCACCTAGCAACGCAGCCCCATACGCGATCTTTCAAAACTAGGGCTGGTCGCTATCGGACGGGTTGGGTAGAACCACACCGAAAACCCCGATCGGAAATCGCATCGTTTCCCTTTTCCCCTCGGCCACCACGATGAAGTTATCTTGGAAACTTCCTCCGTCGAAGTTGCTTCCGTCTACTTGAACGACGACCTTCCCGTTTTTTTCCAGCACGTTGGTTTCGGGAATCGAGTATTGAATCGCGGAGACATAGTGAACGCTCGGGTCGGGTTCGATGTACAGAGGTTTGAGCAACTCCATCGATTCGTCCAGAGCCCGCACTTCAAACTCTACCGTTCGTGGCCAACTCCCGTCCCCGAACCATTCTCGTTCGGCGTGGTAGTTATCAGGGAAGAGGCTGGCCGAAGGGTCTACGTGGTAGTGCATTTGAAAAGAGAGCTCTGGTGCAATGGGGGAATTGGTATGGATAACCCCCTGCTGCCTTCCCTTCCCGAGAAACGTATTAAAAATGGATACATCAAATGTATATTTCTCTCCAGGCCCCAACTCCTTGGGTTTGAACCCCGTCGACATACAACCGCAGCTAAGGATGATCTTTTTTAGATCCACCGCTTCGTTTAAGTCGTTGGTAATGGTAACCGTCCCCTCAATCTTGTCGGTCTTCTTAAACGTTCCCAGTTGCAACTCGGAGGGTTCGATGCGCAGCGGAGGAAGATTCTCGACTTTCTGCGGCACTTCCCTTCCGCACCCTGCCAAGACCGCAAGGAACGCAATCGATACGAGCCGATAAAAACTCCGAACGAATGGACGCCACGTCATGATGAAAAGATTCCTTAAATGGATTTTGTTTTTCGAAAGTAAATGCCAACGAAATAGAGGGCCGCCACAGCGGGCAGCAGAAGCCAACCACTCAGTTAGGGGCCAACGTAGAACGGAATTCATTCCGTTAAACAACGCCTCCAATCAACGCCCCTAACTGCGCGGTGAGCCCGCCACCAACCCAGGGCTGATCAAGCCCCCTCGCAGGAGGTGAGAGGCTCTCGCTCCATACCGGGCCTTGGGCAGCCCTGAGTTAGGAAGGTGCAATGCGTTCGTTGGGGGCAGGAGCTGGAGGCGTTGTTTAACGGAATGAATTCCGTTCTACGTTGTTCTCGATCGAATAAAGCGTCGGTATAGTGCCCAGCCGAGCGTGGTGGCAGCGATCCCGTTGGCGACCCAGAGGCCGACGCGTAGCCAGTTGATGCGTGGAGATTGCTTCTGCGCCTTGGACAGAATGTACTGCCGAATCTTTTCTGCTTCGGCTTCTGTGTAGGGGACTTGGGTGTAATTATCGGAGGGAGGGTACTTTTGGCGATTGCTCTTAGCACGCGTGGCCTTTTCCGCGTCTCCGGTAAAGACGGCGCCGGTGATCTGGCTGTAGTCCCACATCCCGACGTACCCCTTCTCCAAAGGTTCGACCTTTTCAATCTCGACCTGCCACTCTTTGGTTCCGTTGTCTTTGGGATATCGAACGCGATTGCAGACGAGCATATTGTTCATCACTTTAACCGACTCGACAAACCGCACCTCGAAATACACATTCGAAACCGATTCTGCGTAGCCTTTGGGTCCACCTGACACCTTGGTGTACTTCAAGACTTGGAATGTTGGTTCCAGCGCTACCAATGCTTCCAACTCCACAGGAGGAGCGGAGGGACCTTTGAAGGTCCAGTCCATCGTCAATCGGACACGCGTTGCATCCACCCCTAAGTACTTTTCTTGACCAAGAACCTCAAGTTTGTTCTGCTTTTTTACCTTCTCAAAGTTCACATGCCCTAAGGTGTGAGCGTGCCCAAGACCTTTGTGGAAACATCCTAGGACCGCATTATAGTCGATTCCTCCCCCTGGAAACGGTTCAAGGAAAACGGAGCTGAGCCTCGCATAATGAGGCGTTTCTGAAATATAAGCACGACGATAGAACACTCCTAATTCTCCATCGAAACAACAAGCGCGGTCGACGAGCATCGGCTCGTCGCTGAGGGGCTCTCCTGGATTTGGAACATAAAACAACATCTCAAAGGGAGGGAGTGAACCGTTCTTTCCTTCGGTAAAGTTGTATTTAAACGGAGTAGTCTTATCGAGTTTCCCGTCCTCGTAGTAGGTAATAACACCGGTGACCGAAATGTTTTGATATTCTTGCCAAGCGTAGAAGGAACGTTTGAGCAGGGCTTCGTCACCTCGGGACGGTTGAGACATTGCGAGGGAAACGCTTAACACAAGCAGCGTCGAAAACCAAGATAAGAAGGCTTCCAAGGGCGACGGAGTGAAGCATTCTCCAGCAGGGGAAATAAATAGCAGTCGCTTCCCCGCGAGTACCCATGGTTTTTTCGGAAATGTTTCACAGCGGTGCCTTATGGGCCGATGTGTTGTTAGCATCATAAACTCCTCAATAAACACCGACATTGGACGGGCCCAAGGCAAACGCAGATTGGTGAGGGGGCGGTAGGGCATAAGTCGGTTCTCCAAAGTGAAAAAGGGGTGTTAAGTCCCGACAGGACGGATTAGAGCAGATTAAAATCACATTGCAAGAAAATCTCCGGAAGAAAAACTTCACTGATGATTAAGGAGACTTGCTTTCACGATTCGTGTCGTGTGGGAGGGATTCAGTTCCGTTGTTTTCGATTCCCTTCCGTGTTTTTTTACTTTTGAGAAGGCTTCTGGGGGCCGGCTCACCGCGCAGTTAGGGCCAATGTAGAACGGAATTCATTCCGTTAAACAACGCTTCCAGCTCCTGCCCCCAACGAACGCATTGCACCTTCCCAGCTCAGGGCTGCCCAAGGCCCGGTATGCAGCGAGAGCCTCTCACCGCCTGCGGGGGCTTGATCAGCCCTGGATTGGTGGCGGGCTCACCGCGCAGTTAGGGGCGTTGATTGGAAGCGTTGTTTAACGGAATGAATTCCGTTCTACGTTGTTCTCGATCGAATGAAGCGTCGGTATAGTGCCCAGCCGAGCGCGGTGGCAGCGATCCCGTTGGCGACCCAGAGGCCGACGCGTAGCCAGTTGATGCGTGGAGATTGCTTCTGCGCCTTGGACAGAATGTACTGCCGAATCTTTTCTGCTTCGGCTTCTGTGTAGGGGACTTGGGTGTACTCATCGGAGGGAGGGTACTTTTGACGTTTGCTCTTAGCACGCGTAGCCTTTTCCGCGGTTCCTGTAAAGACGGCGCCAGTGATCTGACTGTAGTCCCACATCCCGACGTACCCCTTCTCCAAAGGTTCGACTTTTTCGATCTCGATCCGCCACTCGGTGGCCCCGTTGTCTATTGGGTATCGAACTCGATTGCAGACGAGCATGTTGTTCATCACTTTGACCGATTCGACAACTCGCGCTTTCAAATACCCATTCGAAACCGATTCTGCGAATCCCTCAGGACCTCCTGAGACCTTGGTGTACTTCAAGACTTGGAATGTTGGCTCCAAAGCTACGAGGGCCTCCAATTCCAACGGTTGGGCAGCCTCTTGGGTGTCCCACTTCAGCGTCGCGCGGACACGCGTTGCTTCAACCCCGAGGTATTTCTCTTGGCCGAGGATCTCAAGCTTTCCATTCTTTTTTGCTTTTTCAAAGTTTGCGTGGGAGAGCGTATAGGCTTGCCCAAGCCCCTGATGGAAGCATCCATGAATTGTGTGATATTCGAAGCCTCCCGCCGGAGGAAATGGACTGAGGAAAACGGTGCTGAGCCTAGCATAATGGGGTGTTTCCGAAATATAGCGACGACGATAAAACACCCCAAGCTTTCCATCGAAACTGGAAGATCGATCGACGAGCATCGGCTCGTCGCTGAGGGGCTCTCCTGGATTTGGAACATAAAACAACATCTCAAAGGGAGGGAGTGAACCGTTCTTTCCTTCGGTAAAGTTGTATTTAAACGGAGTAGTCTTATCGAGTTTCCCGTCCTCGTAGTAGGTAATAACACCGGTGACCGAAATGTTTTGATATTCTTGCCAAGCGTAGAAGGAACGTTTGAGCAGGGCTTCGTCACCTCGGGACGGTTGAGACATTGCGAGGGAAACGCTTAACACAAGCAGCGTCGAAAACCAAGATAAGAAGGCTTCCAAGGGCGACGGAGTGAAGCATTCTCCAGCAGGGGAAATAAATAGCAGTCGCTTCCCCGCGAGTACCCATGTATTGCCCCAGCTGAATCTGGAATTTTGATTTGATCGAGTTATTCTACAAGCC
>CAYMXM010000059.1:0-15469 GCA_964394065.1 uncultured Pirellula sp.
CGGCGAAACGCTAGCAAATAACCATAGATGTGTGGTACAACGAGCCGAAGCGGGGAGAGGGGAGCAGAGTTCTAAAGCGCGGCGCGTTTTAGGGCGCCAAAGCGGTGTCCGACGGGGACGAGCCCCGATCGGACAAGATCCTAGGGTAATAGGACGCCTATAATAACGCCAACGGCGACGGTGATGACTAAGAATACGAGACCCATGACGATCCAACTGGAACCGCTTTTCATTTCCTTCGTTTGCTCGATGACCTCTTTGTATTGAGGTGAGAAGAGGTATCTACCCGTGTCAGTGGCCAGTATGTTTAGCATGTAAACGGCCACGATCGTTCCGATAAAAAACCAAAGAAGCCAAACGGCGCAGACCGCGATAGCACACTTTCTCGCGTAGGGACGGAGTCGACTGACACCGTAGGCGGTCCAGATTTGAAAAGAAGAAAAGACAACCGTGAGGGCTCCCACGAACCAAAGAATGTACCCAGTGGTCTGTGCATCGGGTCTTTTGGCGTATTCATTTCTCAGCTCGGTAGCGTAAACCATCTCGTATCCAGTTACCGCGAATCCAATGCTGCAGAAGATTGCGAGAAAACCGCCGAGATAGGCGAGTATCGTAAAAAATCGAAGCCTCCTCTCTTTCGGGAGGAGCCGTTTTCGGATCGCGGCTGCAGAATTCAGTTCGGCGGACAGGATGGGATCGTTCTGTTGGTCGTAAACAGACGCGGCGTAAGGATTGTCGGTCATTGGTGTGTTCTTGAGAAAGTGGAGAGGAGTGCCAGGAGAGACCTGACAGATCGTTCCTCGATCTGCTATCGTAGGACGGTGACGATCTTAGGCATCCCACCCACTTTTTTCAACGATGAAGCTCAAGCCGAGCGGCGTATTATTTGCTTTTTTGAGCGCTGCTACCTTCGCTGTGATGGGGTACTTTGCGAAGCATCTGAGTCGCGAGATTCCCTCGTCGGAGATCGTTTTCTATCGTGGCGCGTTAGGGGCCCTTTTCCTGTTGCCTTGGTGCTGGGGTGATTTTGGAAAGTTCCGAAATCCATCCTCCAAGTTTCTGCTGCTGAGAGGACTTGCGGGGGCCGCTTCCGCTCTTTGTTATTTTGGAACGATCGCACGAACCACGGTTGCCAATGCGCGCGCCATCGCCGATATCGCCCCGATCTTCGTCGTTCTTCTCGGATGGCGATTTCTTGGGGAGCGTCCAACCCGCGCGCAACTCGGATATATATGCATCGGATTGACCGGCACGTCCCTCCTCGGTCTGCCAGGCTCAGGGTCTTGCCCCCCCGAAGCATGGGTGATGGGATTGTTCGGTGCCGTCTTTGCCGCGCTCGCTTACTTTTCTCTTCGACAGGCGAGTCAGCTTTTCCCGATGAGCCTCACCGTTTTTATCTTCATGGCCTCATTGGCGATCGGGGCCCTCCCCTTTGCCCATATGGGGTGGCTCTGGCCTACTCCGCAGCAATGGGTTTCCATCGTCGTCATCAGCGTGACAGGGATGGTCGCTCAGCTTTGGATGACGGCGGCGTATGCTCGGCTCCCCGCCTTTCTAGGGACTGCCCTCGGGTTATCCTCCCTTCCCATGATCGCCACCATGGAATGGGTTTTAGATAACGAGCAACCCGTAGCGCTAGAACTCGCAGCCTACGGATTGATTCTCTTGTCGGTGTTGCTTCATGCGAAGAAGTAGCGGAAAGGGCAGATCGGAAAGAGACGCTTCACAGCGTTCCCTTTCGCACCTCTAAATAAGCGGTGTCGCCGTCTAGCGTGAGTTCGATTCGATCGGCGAAGATCACGGCTCCGCGCGGGGTCCAAGTCGCCTCGCCCAGTTTTCGCGTGCTGACCCAGGAGTCGTAGTGAACCTCCACGCGATTCTCACCACGACGAATGAGTGTCAACTCCGATCGGGATGGAATCCCCTTCCATTTTTCCTCCAGGTAAGCAGGGAAAGAGGGCTGTGCCGATTCGTCGATCCCGAATGCAGCCCGAAACAAGGGCCAGATGTAGAGCCCTTTGAAGTACCGCAACCATCGGGTTACCTGAAGGAAGATCAATGCACACGCAATGAACAACAGCACGTTCACCCCCAATGAAAGCCAGGGACTGTACGCATAGAGAAATGCGAGCCCAGCACACAAGGTTTTATTACACACCTCGAAGAAGGTGTCGACCATGGGGATGGGGAGGAGCCAGACAAAAAATTCCAGCGAGAGCTTGATCGTGTTGATGACGATGAGGTTCACGGCCGCCGCAATGGAAAACATAAGGTTGGTGGAGAAGCCGCCGACTCCCGCGAGGGCCAACTCTGTGCCGGACTCAAGAGTTCCGGGGGCCTCTGCTCCGAAGGAAGAAGAAAAGCGAATCGCGACAAGAATGACAATTGCGGAGTAGGTTTCCAGTTTCTCCGCGAGCAATGCAATCGGTTTGCTCACCTTGGTCAATCGTGGAAGACTTGTGAGAACCGTAAGAACGGTCATCCCCCAAAACAGCGCTGGATTGTTCATCGGCCCCTGCACGCCAAGCAGGGCGCTATGCGACCGAAGAAAGTCGGGGCCATAGGTTGCCATTCCCGAAAGACAGGCGAGGCCGAAGAAGGGGGATAAAGCGATAGCCGCAATCGGTCCAAGCCATTCCTGGGTTGAGAGATGCTCCGAGATCCGATTCGCCAGCTCGCGGGACTCGTCAGATTGAGCAGCCGCATAGGGAGCCATCAACAGTAGGCCTAAGAGGGCTAGGTAGCAAACCAGAGCGGACCTGAAGCGGAATGGATCATTCATAGTGAGGATCAATCGAAGCGGAATTGTCGAGTCTAAAAATGGTCCCGTTTTTGGTAGCCCCGGTAGGGGCCGGGGTGGCTTGACGCATCGGTGGTCGGTGGGCGGACGCGAAGCGTCCCCCATCACAACCCGTGGCGTTAGCGAGGGATAGCGTCGCGAGTGAACGTAGCCCTTGTCGGGAACTCTCATGCGCTGGGTGGCACGCCCCTGGGGCACGAAGGGCGTGCTGCGAGACCTTGCATTGGATGCGTGGTTGCCAGCGCTGTCCCTCGCTAACGCGTCGGGTTGTGATTGCGTGGCCTCGCTTGCGCGTCGGCCAAGTCCTTCCTCCGCCGCTGCGAGACGGAGAGAAAAAATCGCCCTACCTCGACAACGATGCGGTAACGAGTTCTCTGCGGAGTCGTTGGAGGGTCGGGTTTTGGGGATCGAGAGGTAGGAGTTCATTCACGATACTTTGGGCCCCTTCCAAATCTCCCTTTTGCCGAAACGCATAGGCGAGGCGAATTCCTAGGTTGATATCGCTGGGGAGGAAACGTCGCGCGGACTTTAAATGTTCGATCTCTTTGTCGAATTCTTCGAGAGCGAGGGCTGCGTCAGCTTGCCAGACCTCTCGTTGTCCAGGGGTCAAGGTCGAGCCATCGAACTTGTCACGAGCTCTTTCCCAAAGCTGGCGATAAAGATCCGGGAACTCTGCTTTCGTGAAAACTTGATAGGCCAACGAAATCAAGATGTCGGATCGTTGGGGAAAGATGTCGATGGAAATCTGATCGGGAGTCCGTTCCGCAACGAGATTTTTCGCCGTTGCGATCGCCGAACTCGGTTTCGCACGCATCGATTGCTTCCAGATCTTGTCGAGGTCCTCGTCTTCTAACTGATTTCGAAAGAGCAACGCCGAGTTGATCATTTGATTGGGAGAGTGCCTTCCCAAACGATCAACGGAAGAAATCAACCTTGCCATGTCATCGCGACTGCAATGGAGCGTCGATAGACATCTCCCCCAGGAGAGTCGCCAATCGAGGGGGGCGAGGAGTTGCCCGCGTGCATAGAAGGTTGCTGACTGCTCCAGTAAATCGATGGCGACCTTACCCCCTGCTAACCGAAGCAAGGCCTCTTGTTCTCTATCGTTCTTGGCCCGATCAAGGCCGATTTGCAACAGAAGGGGATCGGTGTTGGGCCACGCCACCGTCCAGTTCGTGCTACCGGGGGCTTGCGCTAGTTGTTCCCGCCGGAATTCGTACAAGCCCGCATCGGCCAGTAGGCGGAGGGCCGTTTGGTTGGAGAGCATCGACTCCGTGTCGAGCGACCAAAGCTTGAGCAACGTCTCAACGCGGTTCGGTTCCCTCTCCTCCAGAGGGAGTTTTCGTTCATTCCGAACCCAGTTATCCAAGACTTCACCGGCGGCGAGATTCTTTAAGGCCGGTTCTGCGAGAACCCATGCACCCATTCCCGCAGAGCACAGCGCAACCCCACAAACGAATCCTGGAACAGGATGGCGTTTCGCGGTGAGGGAGGCCTGTGTTTCACGTCGATCGACAAACTTTTGGGATTCCGAACGGACGCGATCCAGGTAGCCGACGACTCCCCCCCAAAGCAACGCTGCAGGAATGAAGCCTGCCGGGTTCATCAGCCCATGATCGACCGAACCATGAACGCATTGGCTGATGAGGAGGTAGCTTCCAGCGAACTTGGCAGAGTAACCAAGCTTCCAGGTGTCGCTAGGGAGACGTCGTTGCAGCTTCGCAAAACAAATGAGCACTCCCCCGACAAAGGCAGCTAATCCTACGATTCCGAGATCGACTCCGCATTGGAGGAAAAGGCTTTCCGCGCGATAGAACCATCCTGGGGAGGAGGGGTCCTGGAACGGGAGATAAGCGTACTGAAAAGTTCCCAGCCCACTTCCCAACAAACCGTAGTACGACATCGTTTGGATGGCGATCTGCCAAATGTAAAGACGACCGTTGATCGCGTCTGCTTTCAGGTCGAAATCGGTCAGGGTTTCCAGTCGGCTGTAGGCGTTCTCATCCACCTGGAATGCAGTCATCGCCCCGATCGCGATCAAGACGGTAAGGACCGTCACCACGGCCCCCCCCCGTCCTCGGCTCTTGTAGTTCGCGATGACCGCCGCGCAGACGATTCCCACCACCGCCCCGACGACGGCACCTCGACATTGACTAATCAGCAACGTGACAATCAAGAAGATGACACACAGGAGGGATGCGATTTGAGGTGTGTTGAGATCGGCGAAAAAATCTTCGATCGCCCCCTTGGCCTTGAGGAAGGAATTTTCCTCGCTCACGCGATAGCGGACATCCAGTTTTTTTCGTTTTAGGTTGAAGAGAGTCCAGGTAAAAAGTCCTATCGCCCCAGCGATGCATACGTTCAGATAGGCCGCCGCCGCATTTTTGGAATAGAACGAGGCAAAGGATTGCCCTGTTGCCAGCCCGAGAATGTTGGTTTCCCGATAGGAGAATGCCCCCTGCAGACCAAACCCCGCAACGGCTATGCCCATGATCGTCATGGAGACCAGGAGGAGAACCTGGGGCCGCCGCATCGAGAAGCAAGCGGCTCCAGACCAGCAGAGGGCTGCCGCCAATACGAGACAGCCCATCCCGCCTCTAGTGTGGAGGGGATCGAGACTTCGGGCTAGCAAGGGGCGTTCGATGCTCGCGATGTCGCAGGGGAGAATGTTCGGAGTAAAGCTCGCAACGTGAATCGCGGTTTCCTGAATCGCTTCAGGGGGAGAGGTAACCCCCAAGGCCCACCGTTGCATTTCGACGCTCGGGGGGACAGAACTATCGTCTTGTTCAAGTCCGTAGGACCTAATCGACTGCCCCCAGGCGAGGAGAGCAAGTCCCATTAGAATCCATGATGGGAGAGGAGGGAGGGGGAGCCGCTCTTTGGCAAGGAACGCAAAGAGCACGTATCCCGCGATGGCGATCAGGAGAGCGAGAGTCCCCCAGCTAAGATAGTATTGCGCTTGCCAAGGGGCTGATCCCAAGTACCAGGGAGTAGCAACCAGCATCGTGATACAAATTCCACGAATTCCCCAGAGAAAAAGGCCAGCAATGATTGCAAGCAAAGACTTCCGGGGGGCGGTTCTGCTAGAACGTTTTCGGGACGAACCTCGCGAACTATCCCTTCTGCGGCTGGAGCTCGAGGAGCCAGAACCATGGCTCGAACCTCCACTTGAATGCCCGTGGCGTCGCGATGGCTGGTGGTTGGAAGGTGTCGAGTCGTTGGGTTCGGGAGAATTGGTCATGTTCAACAATTCGTGGGATGGGTTTCGGCATCAATAGCCTATTCCCCAAATTTCAGTTAGCAGCCCAAATAGTACCAGATTCAATAGGATCTCGTAGATCTCGGAGGGCTAACAACGCTCGGAAGCATTTTTCCGCAGGAAAACGGGCTGTTTCTTGTCCGACCGGGGCTCGTCCCCGTCGGACACCGCTTTGGCGCCCTAGTAAGCACCGCGCTTTTAGAGTTCTGCTCCCCTCTCCCCGAAGCGGGGCGAGGGGAGCAGAACTCTAATGGGCGGCCCGTTCTAGGGCGCCAAAGCGGTGTCTGGTGGGGACAAGCCCCATCCAGACAAAAGCCATTCCCCAGGGAAAAGGCTTCACAGCGTTACCTACCAGAGCTACCTATCCTTGACCTACGGTCAAGGCTAAGGGCGCCGCCCTCTTCTTCCTCAAGTCTCAAGCCTCGCCCCTCAAGCCTGCTCAAAAGGAAAGCAGGGACTAGGCGGATTACCAATTTAGCTCTTACAAAGATTAAACTCTGCACTTTCGGCATCCGATACTTTCCTCCGATGGGGTTTTTACGGGGTTGCATGTTCGCATGGAAATCCGGCCTCATAGCTTGAATCGAATAGGGGGCATCCGAATGTCGGTAAAATACTGGGAGCACTTGCGCAAGATGCGTATCGGCTCCAATCCTCGCAGGCGAAGTCAACTGATAGTCGCTGCGATACTATGTGCTGTTGCACTTCCGCTGAGTGGCTGTTCAGCATTTACCGGAGTCCAAAATGCATGGACATATAATGCCGGCTGGAACGAGAAAATGCTGCGAGATAAAAACTACTTCTCTGCTAGGAGAGCGTGGAAAACTCGAGCCCACTGCTTCGAAAACCAAAAGTACATAAAAGACTTTGCTCGCGGGTTCCGAGCTGGTTACATGGACATTGCGGACGGTGGTACCGGCTGCACGCCCACGTTTCCACCTCGTGAATACTGGGGGTGGCGTTATCAGTCATGCGAAGGCCAGGCGAAAGTCTCTGCTTGGTTCTCGGGCTTCCCTCACGGAGCACGAGCAGCAGAGGAAGACGGGATCGGCAACTACTCCCAGATTCAAACCTCCCTCGGCATTCAGCAAGAATATGCTCAGCATGGCTTGATGAGTTCCGATTACACCGGGGTCTATCCAATCCCAGAGAAGGCGGTTCCCAACGGCCTCAATGGTCCTGTTGTAGGGAACGTCCCTGCTCCAGCAGCAGAAGCCTACATCGAAAGTAGTGAGAGCTTCTTGCCTCAAGTCCAGCCAGTAATCGGTTACTAACCAGTTTCCTGAATTTGAACTGCAGGCTCGATGAGCTGCGTTCCCGATCCCGCGTTAACCAGTTGAAGAACAGCCCGGTAGGGCCTTGAGGTGCGAACCATGTCTGTGGAATGGAATCCTATGACGAATCGAAAGAAACTATGGCAGAACGCGTTGCGAACCGTGCAACGTCTAGCAAAGTCGGCTTCCGTCGCAGGCTTGCTTGTCCTTGGAGGCCTGAGTACTGGGTGTACATCGCTGACCCAACCGATCACGGGGATCCCGGTTCGAAGAATACCGCCTCAGTTCTTGGCTCCCTCCAAGAATAACCTAGTGCCTCTCGATCCGTCCCGGTTGACGCAAGAGCCGCCTCGGAACTACCTGCTAGATGCCGGCGATATCCTCGGTATCTACATCGAGGGGATTCTTCCGTATTCCTCTACGGAGAAGCCGCCCGAACCACCACCCGTCAACCTGCCGATGGAGAACAGCACCCTCGATCCGTCGATCGGCTTTCCAATCGTCGTTCAGGAAAACGGAACGATCTCCCTCACGTCGATCGAGCCGATCCAAGTCAGGGGAATGACGATCGAGCAGGTTACGAACTTGGTTAAGAAGGCTTATCTCGACGCGAAAATCGTACGGGACGGTGCCAGGCTCCAACCGAGCGTCACCCTGATGCAGGAGCGAACCTACAATGTTGTGGTCGTTCGTCAGGATATCGGTGGGGATGCGACCAACTCCGGAATGAATGTCCTTACCGGCGGAACGCAAGGACGTTACATCCGCGGTTCCGACCAAAGCTCCGCTGGTAAAATGTTGAAGCTCCCCGCTTACCAAAACGACGTCTTGCACGCCTTGATGTCCTCGGGTGGACTCCCCGGTGTCAATGCGAAGAACGAAATCAAGATCTTCAAGGCAAGCCGTATCAACACGAAGGAACGGGACGCTTTTGTCCAACAGTTCTATCAACAGATCTATAGCAACCCCGATCCATGCGGGTGCCCTCCCCCACTCCCAGAAGATCCTAACATCATCCGAATTCCGATGCGGCTCCCACCTGGAGTGCTCCCGTCCTTCCGACCTGAAGATATCCTTCTCGAAGAAGGGGACGTGGTTTACATCGAGTCTCGCGACGCAGAAGTCTTCTACACAGGGGGACTCCTGTCAGGGGGAGAATGGTTGATTCCTCGCGACTATGACCTCGACGTGATGGGTGCGATGGCGATGGCTGGTACGGGGCTCGGAAACCGCAGCAATGCCGGAGCAGGATTCGGAGTGAACTCGGTCGGTGGTGTCCCACCCGGAGTCCTCTACATCCTCCGAAAAACCCCTTGCAATGGGCAGATCACAATCGAAGTCGATCTAGCGAAAGCCGCGTTAGACCCTCGGGAACGTCCTCTGGTCATGCCAGGCGACACCTTGATCCTGCGATACAAACCGTGCGAAGAAGTCCTCAACTTCAGCTTGGGTACCTTCTTCACCTTCGGCGTCCAGTTGCTGATGCAAGGAATACGCTAGAGCTGACGAAGCGAATGCTAGTCTCCAACAAAGACCTCCCACTCGGGAGGTCTTTTTTTTTAGGCTTGAGGAAGAGCATAGCCGGAAATCACAACCCGTGGCGTAAGCGAGGGACAGCACTGGCAACCACGTATCCAATACAAGATATCACAGCACGCCCTTCGTGCCTCAGGAACGTGCCACCCAACTCCCGAGATGTTCGCGACGAGGGCCACGTTCACTCGCAAGGCTATCCCTCGCTTACGCCACGGGTTGTGATGGGGGCAAGCTATTCGTCATCAAGCTATTCGTCATCAATCTGAGCCATGTTCCATAACTCGCGAAACTTGTCCGCAACGTACGGATCGAGCGACTGGGTGTAGTCCGGCGAGAGCTTGTTGATGCGGATGAGATTCATTACGTCCGCTAGATCCTGCATGCGGTGCGGCGCACTCATACCGCTGGCCAACTTCAATTCCAGCAAGGTTTTCAGAGAGATGAAGGGGATACCATCTTCATGGATTTCGGCTACATCCTCGGGGGGCGGGAACACTACCGGCTTGACCCGGCCATCCCCCGGATATTCGCCTACGATCAACGTGTCAATGCTCACGTTGCAGACGGCGTCACGGAAATTCTTGGACCCTTCGAATTGATCAACCCACCCTAAGCCGAGGTGTCGCTGCTTGAAGCGGGCCAAGTCCTCGCGCCGAATCAGAATGTCGACATCAGCCGTGGTACGCCGGTGTCCATGAGCATTGGCCGCCATCGCTCCAGCGATCGCAAATGGAATTTGCATTTCTCGCATGGCGTTTGCCAAACGCAGCATCGCCTTGTGGATCGCTGATGTTCCCATGAAAAACGTATCCGCATCTTTAGCGGCTTCCAGAATCGATCGAGGCATCGGAAAAAAGGGGCTTTGTTGGTATTGGCGGTGAAGGAGACACTACTGCTATTGTAATAAACTCCCCTCGCCCCGCTGAGAATGAAACGCAGAGGCGCAACCTAGCCTGATCCATCGGTGGTAAAGGGGCGGACGCGAAGCGTCCCCCCATCACAACCCGTGGCGTTAGCGAGGGATAGCGTTGCGAGTGAACGTAGCCCTTGTCGGGAAATCTCAAGCGCCGGTTGGCACGCGTCTGAGGCACGAAAGGCGTGCTATGAGACCATGAATGGATGCCTCATTGCCTGCGCTATCCCTCGCTTACGCCACGGGTTGTGATGGTCGGGGCTCGCTTACGCGTCGGCCAAATCCCCCACAGCCAGCGACTTGGACAAGCAACTTCCACACTTTCGACTTGACTTGACCTGCAAGTAGTTCTAGTCTGAGAATAGTTCGACTTTCGACATATTCGACAATAGCAATTATTTGACATGGCAGATGACTTTGAAGGCCGGTTGTCCAACTTCGAGGTGAGCATCCGAGAGATCATGCGTCAGTTCCAACGGCTCCATAGCGTCGCCGCCGGCAACCCTCACATGAACCTGGGGCACCACGATTTTGTCATCATCGAGTTTCTCGGTGAGTCGGGGCCGCAGATGATGCGATCCTTGGCGGAACTCCTCGGGCTCGCGGTGAATTCGATGACCCCGATCGTCGATTCCCTAGAAAACCGGGGGCTCGTGGTCCGAAGTCGCTCGGAGACGGATCGGCGGGTGGTGAACGTAGGACTTAGCGCAGAAGGCCAAAAAGCCTACGAGTTTTCCTCGAACATCAAACGCCAATTTCATCTTTCTCTCTTCTCTGCTCTCACCCCCGACGAGCAGGAGATCTTGCTCGTCCTGTTTCGAAAAATCGCCAGGCAAGGGTCTGCCCAAGTTCAAAAATTGGAAACCAATGGCCACTGACAAGCAGACTTCAACGCGACGAACCTTTCGCTTCGAATTCCACTCCCTTTTTTAGAATCCT
This sequence comes from uncultured Pirellula sp., assembly GCA_964394065.1. Lineage (GTDB taxonomy): Bacteria > Planctomycetota > Planctomycetia > Pirellulales > Pirellulaceae > JBKCUI01. The sequence continues at coordinate 10,722 of CAYMXM010000059.1, forward strand.
CTACTCATACTCTTCCACAAAAAAACCAACTCGATTGGTTTACCATCATGACGACAGGTACTGCAACGACTAGTACTGCGAAACCAGACTTGGATTCAATGGAATCCCTCAGTATTAACCCCGCTCCAGAGCACCCTTCAGGAAGGGACTACCGGTCCCTCCCCCCTGAGCCCCAACACGCGCCCCGACGTGGAACCTCCATCTGGATCTGGATCGGGGTTATCGGGATCAGCTTTCTCGCCGGCAAGTACCTGGAGATAGGGCATCATGGCGGGGGATCGAACCACCAATCCTCCGGTGGAGAGCTTGTGAAGCTCCCCGCCGTCACCTCCGCAGAAGTCCCCGATGGGACAACGGTCGTAACCACTGCTAGTGTCGAAGAACGCCCAGTGCGCCGTTCGGTACAAGCGGTCGGAACATTTCATGGATTTGAAGAAGTCGTATTGAGCTCCAAGCTTGAGGGACGAGTTGCCAAGATCCATTTCGATCTGGCTGCTGTTGTTCGCCCCGGTGATCTACTGTTAGAACTCGACTCGGTCGACGCTCGCTTGACCGTCCAACAAGCGGAGCGGAACCTGGAAACCGAATTGACGAAGTGGGGTTTTACGAGCGTTCCCGAACCTGAAACCGATGTGAGCGAACTCCCGAGCGTCGTCTCGGCTCGATTGCGTTACGAACTAGCTCTCTCCCGATGGAAGAGGATGCAGCCTCTCCACGCCTCCAAGTCGATCACTGCCGACGAATTGGAACAGGTTCGTTCCGAAGCCCAAATCTTCGAGTCGGAGTGGAAAAACCAACAGCTTCAAGCGATTTCGGCCGTTGCTACTGCACGGCTCCGGGCTGCCGATCTCGCGATCGCTGAGCAGCGTCTCAAAGACTGCGAAATCCGTGTCCCCCAACCGACCCTTGCACAAGCTGCGGGCGAGGACTTTTACACGATCTCCCAGCGACTCGTTTCCGAAGGAACCTTACTCCGTCCGGGAACCGAAGTATTTCAGTTGGTCCTGGGCCGCTCCTTAAAACTTCGGCTCTCCGTACCTGAATCGAGCTCGGGACAGATCAAACTTGGCCAAAGTGTTAATGTCCATGTTGCCGCGCAAAAGGAACCAGAGCCCGGCACTGTTACCAACATCAGCCCAGCGATCGATCGGACGACGCGAACCCTCCTCGTCGAGGTCACCGTTCCCAACCTATCGGGGATCTGCCGTCCCGGTGGGTTTGCGAAAGCCGATATCTTGGTTGGTGGAAAAGAAACGGCGATCGTTGTCCCGGCTGACAGCGTCTACTCCTTGGCCGGAAATCAAAAGATCTTCCTCCTTCACGAGGGAAGAGCCGAAGAGCATCTCGTGACTCTCGGTCAACAAACGACCGATTGGGTCGAGATTGCAACCCCCGCCATTCCTCTCGGCGCTAAGGTGGCGACGAGTGGTCAGCGTTACCTCTTCAACGGCGCATCCGTTGTCGAGCGAAACGACTTGGCTGAGGGGACATCCGAAAAGGGATCTGCCCCTTTGGAGGCCGCCGGAGAGGGTCAGCCCCCTTTTCGGACCCCCTCTGAGGAGAAGCGATGAGCATTTCGGAGATCTGTATACGCAGACCGGTATTCACCTGGGTTCTCGTTCTCATTCCTGTCGTCCTTGGAGCGGTGGCCTATTCTGAACTTGGGGTGGACCTCTTCCCCAAGGTGGACTTTCCTGTCATCTCCATCTCAGCGGCTCTTCCCGGTGCGAGCGCTGAGGAAATGGAGAGCTCGGTTACGAAACCTTTGGAGGAAGCCCTCAACACGATCGCGGGGATCGATGAACTTCGCTCGACGACGCGCGAAGGAAGCGTCACGGTGATCGTTCAGTTCGATCTTTCCAAAAGCAGCGACGTCGGCGCGCAGGAAGCCCGCGACAAGATTTCGTCGATCGTTCGCCAGCTTCCTGAAGGGATGGAAACTCCTCTCGTCAACAAGTTCGATCTCGACGCCGCTCCGATTATCACGCTCGGCGTCTCCGGCAAACGAGATATCCGGGAAGTCACCGAGATTGCGAAGCGGCAAATACAAGAGAATTTACAAACGGTTTCCGGTGTCGGTAACGTGTTTCTCACCGGGGGGCGAAGCCGCGCCATCAATGTCTTTGTCGATACCGACCGGATGCGTTCCTACAACATCTCGATCGAAGAAGTACGTCAGGCCCTCGTCGCTCAGAACTTGGAAGTCCCGGGGGGGATCGTTGATCAAGGGAGCAAAGAGCTCGTTCTGCGCACCCGTGGCCGCATCGAGCAATCCGAAAAATTCAACGATCTGATCGTTGCCAACCGAAACGGCTACCCAATCCGGATTAAGGATATCGGCCACTCGGAGGACTCGGTCGAAATCCCGCGAGGGCTGAGTCGTCTCGACGGGGAGAATGCGGTTAGTCTCTTTGTACAGAAGCAATCGGGAACCAACACCGTCGCGATCTCAGACGCGATCTCGGATCGACTGGAAAAGATCAAGAAATCTCTTCCACCCGACATTCGCGTCGAGGTGACTCAAGACCAATCTCGCTTCATTCGCGTCTCGATGGAAGAGGTCAAATTCCACCTTTATCTTGCCGCTGTCCTCGTCGCCGTAACGATCATGCTCTTCATTCGCGACTGGAGAACGACGGTGATCGCAACCCTCGCGATCCCTACCTCGATCGTTCCCACATTTTTGTTCATGCAGTACATGGGCTTTACGCTGAACAACATCACCATGCTGGGACTGATTCTCGCGATCGGTATCGTGATCGATGATGCCGTCGTCGTTCATGAGAACATTTTCCGCCACATGGAGGAGAATGGCCTCGATGCGATGCGAGCTTCGATGATCGGAACAAAAGAGATATCGCTCGCGGTTCTAGCGACGAGTCTCTCCCTCGTGGTGATCTTCGTACCGGTTGCCTTCATGGGGGGGATCGTCGGTCGATTCTTTAGCAGCTTTGGCTTGACCGTCGCCTTTGCGATCATCATGAGCTTGTTCGTTTCCTTCACCTTAACTCCGATGCTCTGCTCCCGATTTCTGAAGTTAGAGCATGGGCATGGCGCAAGTTCCAAATCAGGAATCGTCTATCGGGTCGTAGAAGGAATCTATGGGTGGATACTCCGTTGGGCGATGCGGTACCGATGGCTGACCGTCATTCTCACCGTTCTCATCGTCTTGTCGACCGTACCGATCGCTTCGCGGCTCGGTGTCAACATGATTCCTCGCGACGATCAGAGCGAGCTTCAAGTCAGTTTCATCACCCCCGAGGGGTACACCCTCGAACGAACCAACTCGATCGTCACCGAAATTGAAAACCGGCTTGCGGAACTTCCAGGGGTTTTGCACCGCTTCGTATCGATCGGTCAAAGTGGCTCGGCCAAGGGGCAAGGAGACGTGACTCGAGGCTCTATCTACCTGCGGTTGGTCGAGATCAACGAACGAGAGTTCAGCCAGTTTGAATTGATGCGACGCATTCGGGAGATACTCAAGGAGTACCCAGATCTTCGGACCGCTGTATCGGACGTATCTGCGATGGGAGCGGGGCCAGGAGGGGATAGCCGAATTTTTCAGCTCAGCCTTCAAGGTCCCGAGGTGGATCAACTCGCAACCTATGCGGAAGAACTCCAGCGAAGGCTCCAGGCGTTCTCGGGGTTGGAAGATGTCGACACGACTCTTTCGATGCGAAAGCCCGAACTGCAGGTCGAGATCGATCGAGAGCGTTCGATGGATTTAGGCATTCCTGTTCAGACAATCGCCAACACCCTCAACGTTCTCGTCGGAGGGCAGATCGTCTCGAGTTTTAAGGACGGGATCGAACAATACGATGTCTGGCTCCGAGCGGACCGCCAGTTCCGAACCGATTCGGCGGATGTACTTGCTTTGGGGATTCCCTCCCCAACGGTGGGACTCGTCGAACTAGGTAGCGTTGCCAGCTTGGATGAACAGCAAGGCCCCAATCAAATCGATCGACTCAATCGTCAGCGAACCGTAACCTTGATGGCTCACCCCGAAGGGGCTTCTCTCAACGATGCGGTGAACTTTGCAAACAAGTGTGTCGAGGAGATGAACCTTCCTCCCGAATACGGGATTGTCTACGGCGGCCAAGCGGAAATGCTCTCGGAGACCGCGTACTACTTCGGGATTGCTCTAGCGCTAAGCCTCACGTTCATGTTTTTGATTTTGGCAGCGCAGTTCGAGAGTTGGGTTTACCCCATCAGCATTCTTTCCGGATTGCCGGTGACCATTCCGTTCGGTCTTCTTTCGTTGTTGCTTTTCCAAACACCATTGGACCTGTACGCGATGTTCGGTTTGTTCATGTTGATTGGGATCGTCAAGAAAAACGGGATCCTTCAAGTCGACAAAACGAACGAGTTGCGGCGAGGAGGAATGGAACGCGAGAAAGCAATCCTGGAAGCGAACTACACCCGTCTTCGCCCCATCTTGATGACCACGGTCATGCTAATCGCTGCGATGACACCGATCGCTCTTGGGCAGGGCCCCGGTGCTAGCGCCCGCGCCAGCATGGCCAAGATCATCATCGGTGGTCAAGCCTTGTCATTGGTCTTGAGCCTAGTAGCAACCCCGGTCATGTACTCCCTCCTCGACGACGCCCGTCTGTTTCTCGGAAAAAGATTCCATTGGCTGATCAAGAGACTGTTGCCGGAGCAGTAAGCTGTGAGCTATGAGTTGTGAGTTGTGAGTTGTGAGTTGTGAGTTGTGAGTTGTGAGTTGAGGAACTGCTCCAAACTAACCA
>CAYMXM010000060.1:0-15454 GCA_964394065.1 uncultured Pirellula sp.
TCCGCGCCATTCTCCACGAATGGGAACGGTTCTGGTTCCTGGATCAACCTGACCACATGACCCCCTACCGTGTCCACGGGGGAGTGATTTAGTAAGGCTTTAGACTGTAGGCTTTAGACTGTAGGAAGAGCCCGCTAAGCCATTGAAATATCCGCTCCCCTCGCCCCTTTTAGGGGAGAGGGGCTGGGGGTGAGGGGACGGAGTGCTAGGAACAAAAACCTCGTTGGAAACCTTGTACTTCACGCTCCCCTCCCCGATCCGTTGGATCGCCCCTCCTCAAAGGGGAGGGTGGTTTCCACCTGCTGCGCGGTGGAAAACGACCAGATAGCGCGACGTCTAAACTCGCGTGTCGGGCAACTATTCCGCGAGACGTCATCGATTCGTTTGTAGCGCTCGCAGCTCCTCTACGACCTTATCGAACTCCGATCCCCGCCCGGCGGTGATCGTGAGCATTTGGTTCGTGTAAGGGTGCCGAAAATCGAGGCGCAGCGCTGTCAAGAGCATGCGGTAAACTCCTGTCTTTTGAAACATCAACTGATTGTGCCGGTGATCTCCGTGGCGATGGTCGCCGATTACCGGATTGGCGCAGTGGTTGAGGTGCCTTCGTATCTGATGCCAACGTCCCGTGATCGGCTTGATCTCCAACAGCGTATAACGGCTCGTCGGAAATCCGTTTGATTCCCAAGGAACCTCGTACTCCTCTAGTCTCATGAACTCCGTGCGCGCCTCTTGGAGCGGATTGTTCGCCGTGCTCCCCGGCTCCCACTCCTCGCCGAACTTCTCTTGCAGCGGGCGATCGATAGCAAAGCGTCCTTCGGTAAAACCCCGCACCAGAGCTTGGTAGTATTTCGCGATCTGACGCTCCGTAAAAAGCTCGACTAGTTTCGCAGCCGCGTTGCTCGTAAGCCCGAATAGAACGATCCCTGCCGTGGGGCGATCGAGTCGGTGGACCGGATAGACAAAGGTACCGATCTGGTCGCGAAGCGCCTGGAGGAGGACCGGTTCGTGAGGCTGCGTCATCTTTCCACGATGGACCATCAAGCCCGCTGGCTTGAAGACGGCGATCATATGCTCGTCCCGGTAGAGAATCCGCAATGGGTTGTTTAGCTGTTCACCGATGAAGTCATCCGTCTCTAACATGGCGAGCCATTCACACTATTTCTTCTTGGGTTTTGCTTTCGTTGCTTTCGATTTGGCCCCTTTCACAGGAGCGGCTTTGGAGGGAGCCTTTTTAAGGGACTTTTTAAGGGACTTCTCCACCTGCGCGACCAACGCGTCTCGATCGGTCGATTCGAGATCGCGTGCCAAACAGGCGAGCGTCCACGCATTCTTCTTCCCGTAGGTATTCCACGCGAAGCTCACCTTGCGCCTCTTCCCCGCCACATCGGTCCACATCGCGCAGTAGCCGTACGACTCTGCGTTCTTCCAACGGGGATCGACGTTGTGGACCAAATGGACCCCGACCTTGCCACTCGTGTTGCGAGCCGACTTTAAATTCTTAGAGGTTTGGACCGGTGGGGCAACCGCGACCCACTCCTCGTACCGTTTCTTCGCCTCAGCGAGGGATTTGCTCTTTCCGCCATAGGTCCGATCGTTGAAGAACTCTTGTTGGCGTTCTCCTCCCCGCGTCAGTCGCACCATCCATCCTCGCGTTGCGACCCCCTCGTATTCAATCCGAGTGATACCTTTGATCGATTTTGCCATGTTACACCACGAAAAGAGCCCATAGAACAGAAGAGTGCACCCAAGATACTACAACCACCCTCGGTATGCTAGCATTCTACCAACTGCCCGAGGGGGTGGGTGGTCTGACGAATTCGGTGAGAATCTAAGGGAGGGGTGTTTGGCAGCCGCGTAAGCGAGGCCTGAAAATCACAACCCGTGGCGTAAGCGAGGGACAGCGGCGCGAGTGAGCGTGGCCCTTGTTGGGAATGTTTCGGACGTCGGGCGGCACGTCCTTGAGGCACGAAGGGCGTGCAATGAAACCTTGCATTTGGCAAGTGGTTGCCAGTGCTGTCCCTCGCTAACGCCACGGGTTGTGATGGGGAGACGCTTCGCGTCCACCCTCTTACCACTGATGCGTCAGGCCCCCCCCCCAGCCCCTCCCCTATCTCTCTTTTCTTCTTCCTTAAGCCTTTAGCCTTATTCCTTAAGCCTTCCCTTCCGTGTCTTCCGTGGTTCCCCCCAATTAAAGCAACGGCGACAAAAGCCTAGCCGTATTCTCGCCGAACTGCGTCAACAGCGATCTCTTTCTCCAAGAACCGACATCGATCATCTCCGATTGATTCAGATAACGCTGCTGGAGTTCTCGAAGTTCCGTCGTGAACGAGACGTCGTAAACCGCGAGGGTGAGTTCGAAATTGAGGCGAAAACTTCTCGGGTCCATGTTTAGGGATCCAAACAGACTCACATGCCCATCGATCGTCACGCTCTTGGTATGCAGCAATCCTCCATGGAACCGAGCGATAAAAACTCCCGACTTCATCAAGTCCCCGATGAAGGCCTGACTCGCCCAGCGGACAAGAACGGAATCCACCTTATAAGGGACGATGACGATCACCTTCACTCCTCGAATCGCTGCGGAGACGAGGGCCATTTGCAACGCTTCGCTTGGAACGAGGTAAGGCGTGGTGATGACGATCTCTCTTCGCGCGAGATAAATCGCCGTGATGAGCAATCGCTCGATGGCTTCCACATGGTTTGACGGCCCCGAAGGAAGGACTTGAATCGCGGTGTTCCCTTTCTTTCGGACATATTGATCTCCGGTCAAATCGGGAAGGAACTCCCCCGACATGTGGGTCTCGATATACCAGTCTTGTTGGAAGGTAATCGCGATCCCCTCCACGGCTGGACCTTCGATGCGGGTCATCGCATCGATCCACTGCCCAACCCCCGCGTTCTCTTTAAAGAACCTCGGATCGACGAGATTCAGACTCCCTGTCCAAGCGACTTCGTCGTCGATGAGCACAACCTTCCGGTGCATGCGCAAATCGAAACGGACGAAGAGGAGACGCCAAAGTCCACCTGGCAAGGCCGCTTCGACATGGACTCCACTTCGTCGAAGTTCACGGCAGGTCTTCCCTTGCAAGAATCGATAGCTTCCCACGGCATCGACGAGGAGTCGGCATGTCACCCCTCGGGCCACCGCGCGCTGAAGGGCTTCGGCGACTTCGTGCACACGCCCTCCGTCATGCCAGATGTAAAACTCCATGTCGCAACTGACTTTGGCCCGATCGATATCTTCGATGATTCGATCGAAGACCTCTTCCCACTGATCGAATAGTTCGAAATGGTTTCCCGGTAGGGCCGGAACCTTCAACATCCGCTGCGCCGCATGGGCGAGCATCTCAGAATCGTCACCAATCGCGTGCCAATTGACGCGCAAGTCCTTTCGTTCCAGCGCTTGGTAGCGAAGGAGTGTCGGTGCCTTGAGCGCCTGAACGAGGCGTGTCCTATGGGACCCGAGCCGCAGTTCTCCGATGAGGAGGTAGACCGCGGGTCCCAACATCGGAAATAGAAATACGACGGAGATCCAGGAGAGAGTCGCTCCGACCGACCGATTGCTCATGATCACCCGGAACACGATCAGGAGAGTGATCCCGGCATGCAATAGAAATACTACGCTCCCCCAAAAAAGAGGGGGGAAGTCGTTGAGTATTCGGTATAGATGATCCATGCAGTCTGTTCCTGTCCATCCGCCACGAAGCGGCCTAATCGTGGCTTGGGCGTCTCGCCCAAACTATCTGAGAGGCCAACCACCCTCTTCAATCGTACTCGTACTCAGCGCAGCGGTACTCGTACTCGAAGATCGAATTTCGAGCACGAGCACGAGCACGAGCACGAGCACGAGCACGAGCACGAGGTTTGAGGTTTGAGGTTTGAGATGAAAACTAGGCTTTTGTTTCGAGCACTTCTACCCCTCACCCCCGGCCTGGCCTGACGCATCGGAGTAAAGCCAGGGAGACTAGGTTGAATGTCGAGTGTAAAAATGGTCACGTTTTTGGTAGCCCCGGTAGGGGCGGGGCAAAACCTGCGATCCCTTTTGGCCCCGCCCCTACCGGGGCTCTAAATCAACTTTATCCCTTCCTTACGTGGGGCAAGCCCCACGCCTAAGTTCTAAACGCCCCTACCCGGGGCTACCCAGCCTTGACCTACGGTCAAGACTAAGGCAAAGCCCTCTTCTTCCTCACAGCTCAATGCTCATAGCTCAACGCTTACCCTTCAAACGACAGTATTCGAAAAGGCAATCCCTTGATGCAGGCTCCTCCGTTGTGGAAGGTTAGACCATTGTAGGTCACTCCGTCGATCACTCGATGGGTGTGCCCAAAGTAGACATCCGTAATTCCACTCGTCGCATCAACACCTTGTTCGGACAAATAGCGAACTAACTTTTTCAAAACCCAGTTCCGGCGCCGCGCAACCGTTGCAATCATCCGATGAATCTTCGCCTGCACCGCCAGATCGTACAGAAGGTGCCGATAGGCTTGTGGGACGGGGTCGCCACTGTGTTTTTGTCGTCGCAAGTCGACTTCGTCATGCCCCATCCCGCCGTCGATGATATCGCCGTGCAAGAAAACCAACTTTCCCATCCGAAGCCAGTAGGGTTGCCATTGAAGATTCTTTTTCTCAAAGACCAGCCGATCCAACTCGGCCACGAATCGGGGGTGGGAATCATGGTTTCCCAAGAGGTAGTAGATGCTGCACTGAGGAAACCGATCGGCAAGCCCTTCGATCCAGCCGATCGCCTCAGCGATCGTCCGCTCAAGCGTTCGGTGGTAGCTCCATTTGAAATCAAAGATATCTCCTCCCAGGATCAGCAACTCCCCCTGCGAGGCGATTCGTTCGAGATCGTCTCGATAGCGTTCGAAATTCGAACGCCGAGAAAAGAGATGCAAATCAGATAAGAAATGCCCCTGGATGCTACGGAGTGAAGCGTCATTCATTGGGAAGTTCAATGTCTAAAGTATCCGCTCGCCTTCAAACCGCTTCGGGGCGAGGGGCTGGGCTGGCGCACGAAGTTGCAAATTGGTAGTTTGGATAAGTATTCTACGATCCAATTTGTCTCCCATGGGAGGTATCCGTCTTGGGTTCCAATTGCCCGCGTCTAGTTGTTTCCAGGGATTGGTTCCGGTTCTCAATCGCGTAGCGATGGCAGCCCATAGCCGTGGGCTGACGCCCACGGCTATGGGCTGCCATCGCTACGCGATTCCAAACCACGCCCATCGCTTCGCTCTGAGCGTGCCACCCTGGACTCCACCAATACTCAACGCGGGGGGGCACGCCCCTGAGGCACGAAGGGGGGGCTGTTAGACCTTGGGTGAGATGCTTGGTTGCCAGCGCTGTCCCTCGCTTACGCCACGGGTTGTGATTTTCTGGCCTCGCTTACGCGTCGGCCAAACTACCCAGACACTTTAATTCGCGCCGATGCGTCAGGCCACCCTGAGGGAGAGGCCGGCTCACAGCGCTGACGGCAGCTTTGATTGGAAGCGTTTTTTAACGGAATGAATTCCGTTCTACCAACGACGAAATCTTTGCAACGGGTCCCTTTCCAAGGTACAAATTTATATAGGTAACAAGCCCTCTCCCCAAGGCGGGGCAGGGTCGAGATTCGCTTTCCGATGAGTATCGCACATGGAACCAGAAACCCAAGAGCAGCCGCTCCCGAGCCATTCCTCGGTTTCCATGCCCACCGCGAAGTCCCTCATTCTTTCGACTTTGATGAGTTTAGCCGTGGTGGTCGTCCTTTTGGCAACCCTTCGATTTCTTCTTCCTCCTACTCTCGAACTCTCTCGCTACTCCTGGTACCGTGGCCAGCTCCGTGCGGAATACGAAGCCTCTGGGGATGCCCTCAAACAAATCTCCCTGGAGGGGCTCTCCGGAATCTCGCAAACGGTCGGAAAGCGAGTTCTCCCGAGCGTTGTTCAGATCATCACCAGCAGTCATGAAGCCCCCCTGCAAACGATGCTCGGCAGACGTTCGATGACAGGGCATGGGAGTGGCGTGATCGTCGACGCATCCGGTTTGATCGTCACGAACAATCATGTCCTCGACGAGGGACCGATCGTCTACGTCTATCTCGCCGATGAACGATACTGTCTCGCCGAGGTCCTTGGAAGCGACCCGTTAACCGACTTGGCCGTTCTGAAGATCAAGGCGGATGAACTCCTGCCCGTCAGTTGGGGGGATAGCGACGCAATCGAGATCGGCTCCCCTGTCTGGGCCGTTGGAAGTCCTTTTGGTTTGAGTGGATCCCTCACCTTCGGCATCGTCAGCAGCAAGCATCGGCTCGATCTCTCGGGAACCCATTACGATGGTGCGAACACGATGCGCCCCGGTACGGATCAGAAGCGTGGTCCGACGGCTCGCTACAGCGATCTGATGCAGACGGATGTCGCGGTCAATCCGGGAAACAGCGGCGGGCCATTGGTCAATGCACGCGGTGAGTTGGTCGGAATCAACACCGCGATCGTCGGCGAGTCCTACCGAGGAGTGAGTTTCGCCATCCCGAGCAAACTGGTCAAACAAGTCTTCGACGAAATCGTTCAGAACGGAAAGATGCGCCGGGGGTGGTTAGGTGTCGAATTCATTTCGGCTTCTCGCTTTGAGCAATTGAACAACTTGGAGTCCCTCCGCGACGAACCAGAGTTTGACCGGATATACGATCTCAAGCAAGAGCAGCGAGGCGCCATTATCATCCGAGTTCTCAAGGGATCTCCGGCCGAACGAGGAGGGCTACGCGAAGGAGATCGAGTCCTCTCCGTCGAGGGAATCGATATCCGAAGCGTCGAAGACGCAATCTTCCACATCGGCAGCCATGCCCCTGGCAAAGAGATCGCAATCGAAATCGAACGCTCCGGCGAACGGACCACCCTCCCCGTCAAAATCGGCCTACGGGAGTTGTAGAGTGTGTTCGAACGAACCACGGAACACACAGAACACACGGAAAAGAGAAGAATGGACGCTCCGCGTCCCTCTCTCTTCCTGAAGTCTGAAACCTGACTCCTGAAGCCTCGCGCAGCCTACCTTGTCTTCGAAGCGGACTCGATCAAAAGATAGTTTTCCCCGCCGAATTCCGTGACCCGTGCGTCGATCAGCCATACGACTTTTTTGTCGCTGTTCTTCTGAGCGTCGAGGATTCGCTGGAGCCATAAGTTTTCTAGGCACTTCAGTGTTTTCGTCACCCCTTCTTCCTGGAATACCACCCGTTGGTGGCTCGTGGTGAATCGGCCACGAATTTGCGATAGGTTCGAATCCTCGCGCAGGAGGAGGCCTTTTTCTGCCCCTTTGATGTAGTCGCTTCGGAGATTCCCGTTCCCAGGAGTTTCACTTCCCCAGCTGGCGGAGCGATTGGAGGAATCCGAGTTCCAATTGGCGGCGACCGCGATTGCCAAGGCTGTTCCAACTACCCAAAACGCCGGGGATCGAAGCGCCCGAGCTTGGTCAGGTAACATGGTTCAGAACCTTCCTGCCGTGCATACGACAATTTTGAAGAGAAGAGAAAGGTTGGGGAAAAGGGTTTGTTAAGTTCGTCGTGGAAGGACCATGGCATGGAGCGCCATCACCCCCCCAGTGGTCAACAGAACGAAACCGAGCCACTTCGGCGGTTTGACGGTTTTCTTAGGGGATGCCATTTCGACATACATGTTGGTCGCGACATTGCTTTCCGCCAATTTGTTATCCTGAACAAACCGGTGCAATGCTTTGGTGGTGCTCTCGGTGAGGACAAACGAGTCGACGAGTCGAAATTGGAGCCCCAGAAGAAAGAGGATTACACCAAACATGAAGTAACGATTGCGATCGATGTTCATAAGGTCCAAAACTCGCTCGAGACAAAACTCCACCCTGTAACCTCATCATCGGATGCGCCAACCCCAAGGGATTAAATCTCCTCGAAAAATAACAGGCTAGGTAAGGTACGGGAGATGAATGGGAACCACGGAAGACACGGAAGACACGGAAAAAGAAGTTTGAAGAGAAGTTTGAAGGGTGAAGTTCGAAGTTTGAAAAGAAGAAATCCATCGTAGCGGTTCGGGGTGGCACGCTCAGAGTGTTCGGGGTGGCACGCTCAGAGCGGAGCGATGGGCGTGGATGCCTCTAGTTCTCAGGCTGGAGACCTGCTCCACGCCCTTCGTTCCTCAGGGACGTGCCACCCCCTTCTTCCTGAAGTCTGAAACCTGCCCCCTGAAGCCTGCTATGGCAATCTTGGTAAGATTTACTGATTGTGACGATTATTCCGTCCGATACTGACCTAGGTTGAATCAGACACAGGGAGTCACAAGATGAAAACGGTCATTGTTGGATGGATGGGGTTGCTGTTTCTGTCGCTTCAAATCGGGTGTTGCAGCGTTTGCCCGGACAACTCTTGCGGAGCTCCTATGCTCCATGGCGGGTTAGGAAGTCGTCTAGCGGGGATTCACTGCCGAAGTGGTTGCGGTGAAGTCTACTGGGACGAGCAGATCAACGAACCTCGCACTTGCGACCCGTGCGGATATGGTGGTGAATTCGTCGGAGGTGGTTCCTGCGGTACTTGCCCGGGGGCGATAAGCCGCTTCCGACAACTCCTTGGCTTCCCCTATGTTCCGTCCGATTGTTCGACTTGCTCGATGGGAGCGTGCGACAGTTGCGGCGGATACGAGTACGGTGGAAGTGGCTGCGCAAGCTGCCAATCGGGAGGTCACTACGCAGGTGAGTCCTACTCTCACGAAGGGGTTACCTATCCTCAAGAAACCGTTCGAGACGTGCATATCGAGTCGAGCCGACCGAGTTCGACAGGAGGAGTCCCGACTCCAGCCCCCCCTCGCGCAGCACCTGCCCCGACCCCAGACGCCAACAGCATGCACCGAGCCCCTAGAAAGGTCCCCGCCACCGTAGCTGTCGGTTCGGGAGTCCGAGTTCAGAATAGCCGTCGGTAGCAGGCGTTTTCATCCGATCCGGCAGCAAGCGCCGGTCGAACGCAGCTTTGGCACGCTGGCACGCGACGCGCTGTTTGGCCGACGCGTAAGCGAGGGCCGAATCACAACCCGTGGCGTAAGCGAGGGACAGCGCTGGCAATCACGCATCCATCCATGGTCTCATCGCACGCCCTTCGTGCCTCAGGGACGTGCCACCCGACGCCTGAGATTATTCCTGACAAGAGCTACGTTCACTCGCAACGCTGTCCCTCGCTTACGCCACGGGTTGTGATGGGGGACGCTTCGCGTCCACCGGGCGAGACGCCCGGGCCACGGTCAAGCCTAAGGCCCCCCCTCTTCTTCCTCACACCTCACACCTCACACCTCACACCTCAAACCTCAAACCTCAAACCTCACACCTCACACCTCAAACCTCAAACCTCAAACCTCAAACCTCAAACCTCAAATCAAGCCTGATTCGAGAGATGGCGTTGCAGGTAGTGGGCGCGCTCGATGTTTCGGTCGGTGACGCTGAGCTTGTGCCCGCTTAGTTTTTGCAGGTGAGCAGGCTGTGTTTGAATGAACAGCTTGTTCAAAGTCGGTATTTGCACATCCTCTATGAGTCCTAGATTCACCCCCATGCGGACTTTGCTTAAGTAATGCATAGTCTCTTCGGAGCTGATCTTCTTCGCCGTGCATAGGATTCCCAAGGCTCGGCTGACGTTGTCATGGAGATCCTGTTGGTTTTCACTCATCAGAAAATCCCGAGCGCGACGTTCGTACTCGATGAGACGGGGGACGACCTCGCGCACCTTTTCCATCAATGCCGTTTCTGTCCGTCCCAACGTCGTTTGGTTGCTAACTTGATAGAAATCTCCCATGAACTGGGAGCCTTCCCCGAAGAGACCTCGCACAGCGACGTTGATCTTGTTCAAGGCTCGAAAGACTTTGTCGATCTGTTTGGTGGCCACCAATGCGGGGAGGTGAAGCATGACACTGACGCGAAGCCCCGTTCCCGTATTGGTCGGACAGGCGGTCAAATAACCGAACTTCTTGGTGAAGGAGTAGGTTAGCTGGCTTTCGAGAAGATCATCGAGTCGGTTGATTCGTTCCCACGCAGAATCGAGATCCAGACCGCTTTGCATCACTTGGAGGCGGAGGTGGTCCTCTTCGTTGACCATGATGCTGAAGAGTTCGTGAGGATCAAGGATCACCGCCCGAGCCCCTTGAGCCTCGCTCAATTCGTGGCTGATGAGCTGGCGTTCCATCAGGAATTGTCGATCGAGTTCCCCAAGCTTGGCGACATCGATAAACTCCGCTTGTTCTGCGAGAGGAAGGGAGCCCAGAGCGCGATGCACCTCGGTTGCGATCGAGGCTTTATCCTTGGGAGTGCATTTTCGAATGAATGGGAATTCGGCCAAATTGCGAGCCAATCGGATACGGCTGCTGATCACGATATCCGATTCCGGCCCATGGCCGCGCATCCATTCACCACTCTGTTGTGCCAAGTCTTCGAATTTCACGTTGGTGACAAGGTTTCCATGGTTACGGGGAGACATCAACGGGCGCGTCTCCCCCATCTTATCCTCCCCCCCCGAAAACGGACAGCCGGTTTAATCGTGACGCGAGGCTCTTAGTCCGGAGGGGAGCATTCTGGCTCAAGCCTAATTCTGGGTTGTCAAAAAGTTGGGGTTGTGGCGATATCGGTTTGGGCAAGTTTCGTTCTCTAATTCGCTTCATGTCCGACCGGGGCTCGTCCCCGGTCGGACGAAAGACCCTACTGCGGAATAAAAACGATCGTCCCAAAACCCGTGTCAACACCAACTTTTTGCCAGGCCAGCTCAAGCCGAATTCGTAAGATTCGTCCGATTCGTGGTTCATTCCCCGGTTCTTTCTGAGCCCATGTTTTCTGAAGCCCCTTAAACACTGATTCGCCCGGACCACGATTAGTTCTATTCCACTAATCTCGGCTTCCCGCTCCATCCCAATTTCTCCCGGAGGGCTCGATAGTCATCGTGCCCGGGGACGCTGATCAGTTGGAACGTCGAATCGGCGCGACAGATTCGAACCGTCATGTCGGGATGCAATTGCTGCACGACGCGACCGTCGATGACCAAGTTGGCACAGGGGTGGTCGATTTGGAGGGAGAGCTCGAAAACGCGGTCGGCCGTGTCGACCACCGGGCGCATCGTCAACGTATGAGGGCTGATCGGGCTGATGACGAAAGCTTGGAGATTGCGCCGCAAAATCGGCCCACCGGTCGAGAGGTTATAAGCGGTCGATCCGATCGGCGTACTGATGATGAGTCCATCACACGAATAAGTGGTGGCAAGGAGCGAATCGATGTAGAGTGCGATGGAGAGCATGGCATAAGGAGGGCCCCCCAGAATACTCGCTTCGTTGAGTCCGATCATCGAATGAAGCCTTGTTCCCTTTTGGAAGACCTCACTTTGCAACATGAGATGGTTCGTTACGTCAAATCGTCCCCTTGCGATATCAGGCCAGACATCGACAAATTCGTTCGGCTGAATCGCCGCGAGAAAGCCTAGCTTACCGAGGTTGACTCCCAATACTGGACGCTGCCGATGCTTCATCTGACGCGCTGATTGGAGGATCGAACCATCCCCTCCTAAGACGATGACTATATCGGATTGGCAATCGGTGAAGTCATGCTGGAACTCTTTATCGACGGCAAGCACCTCTGCGTACTGCTCGATGTGAGGCAAAAGATTCGGGAGTTCCGACTCCACCCGCGGACGATTCGGTGGTGCGAGGATCACAACCTTCGGTTTGGCACGTCCGAACAAAGACCATTCGGCAACGGGGGAAGAAGAGTCGGGCATCTTGTTCTAAACTCCTGCATGATCCGCTCGGGAAAACCTAGCGCTGAGCTGTCTACACGTGTTGGCAATTCCAGCAGCATCGATTCCCAAATCGGCCATCAACTCACCTCGTTCCCCATGCTCGATGAATCGATCAGGAACTCCAAGAGTGCGCATGATGCGCGTGTCCCAACCGTGCTGACAAGCAGCTTCCAATACCGCAGAGCCGAATCCACCCATGATCGCACCTTCCTCCACCGTGACGACGAATCGACACGATTCAAAGAGGGATCCGAGAAGGTCGACATCCAACGGTTTGATAAAACGTGCATTGATCACAGCCACGTCGAGACCTTCGGCCTTGAGCAAGTCTGCAGCAGCGATGCATTGTTGCAGCATCGCACCGCACGCAACGATCGCCCCATCGGTTCCCAAACGGATCGTTTCTCCCTTTCCAAGCTTGATCGGTTGCGTTGGACGCTCAAAGCTCTGGGCAGCGGTCTTGGGATAGCGAATGGTGGTTGGGCCATCGTGTTGAAGGGCAAACTCCAACATCGGCTCCACCTCGGTCGCATCCCCCGGGGCCATCATGACGATGTTGGGGAAGACTCGCATATAACCGATATCGAACAACCCGTGGTGGGTCGGACCGTCCGGACCGGTAAGCCCTGCTCGATCCATCATCAAACAGACGGGGAGATTCTGCAACGCGACCTCCTGAAAGATCTGATCGTACGATCGCTGCATGAAGGTGGAGTAAATCGCTACGATCGGTCGCAAACCTGTTTTGGCTTGACCGGCAGCGAACGCGACTGCATGCGATTCACAAATCCCAACGTCGAAGAAACGATCCGCATGGGCGTCTCGAACAGGCTCCAGTTTATTCCCCTGGCACATCGCAGCGGTCATGACGGTGACCTTGGGATTCTTTTCCATCTGGCTCAGAATCGCGTCCCGAGCATAGTTCGTAAAGGCTGGCTTCTCCAAGCTCGTGAGCACGCGAGGAGAACCTTCTTCATCTTCAAAAGCAGGAGGAGTATGGAAATAGACTGGGTCGCGCTCCGCAGGTTTGTACCCCCGCCCCTTTTCGGTCACGACGTGGAGCAATGTTGGCCCTTCTTGCTCTTTGATCATCCCCAGATACTTGCGCATGAGATGGATATCATGCCCGTCGATCGGTCCGATGTAGCGGAATCCGAACTCTTCAAAGAGCATGCCGCCGACCATCCCCGCCTTGATGCCTTCCTTGATCTGGGCCAGCAGTTTTTCAGCCGGATCGCCGAAGAGTGGAAGCTTGTTGAGGACCCGAACGACCTCGCTCTTGAGCCCCGTGTAGAAGGGATTCGTCCGAAGCCGATCGAGATAGCTCGCGACGGCTCCGACGCGAGGGCAGATCGACATCTTGTTGTCGTTCAATATGACGATCAAATCCGAATCGAGCTCTCCCGCATTGTTCATCGCTTCAAAAACGATCCCCGAGGGAAAGGCGCCATCCCCGATCACCGCGATGCTTTTTCGTTTCTCTTCGTTCTGGAGATCGTCCCCACTCTTCAACCCCAACGCAGTAGAGACCGAGCATCCGGCGTGCCCCGTCATGAAAAGGTCGTAGTCACTCTCCACAGGATTGGGGTACCCCATCAAACCACCCTTCATGCGAATGGTTTGGAATTCGTGATAGCGTCCCGTTACCAGCTTGTGAGGATAGATCTGATGCCCTGTATCCCAGATCAATCGATCCGTGCGAAAATCGAATACGCTGTGGAGCGCAAGAGTCAACTCGACAACTCCCAAGTTCGATGCGAAGTGAGCTGTTCGTGTCGCCAGCAAATTGCAAAGGACATCTCGAATCTCGGAAGCCAACTCCTCGAGTTGGTCCAAGCTCATCGATTGGAGCGCTTCGGCCGATTCTAGTTTGGAAAGATGCTCGTGCATGAGGCTAGTGACTCCTGTCGATGATGTAGTTAGCAAGTTGCTGTAACGGGATCGCATCGTCCCCAAGGGGAGCGACGAGTTGGATCGCGTGTTCGACCAGTTCGCGCGCCTTGGCTCGACTCACTTCCACCCCGTAGATGGCAGGATAAGTCAACTTCCCTCGCGATTCATCCTTGCCGGTCCGCTTTCCAGTGTTCTCTGCGGTGCTCTCCACGTCTAGTAGGTCATCGGCGATTTGAAAGGCAATCCCGATCGCTTCTCCATACCTCGATACCATCTGGAAATGATCCTTGGAGGCCGCCGCAGCAACCGCCCCCAATTCCACCGAAGCCCGAATCATCGCTCCCGTTTTCCGGGCGTGAATCGATTTAAGAAATTCCCCGTCTCCTCCCGACTCTTCCGCCAACAGATCGTCCGACTGACCGGCGACCATTCCCTCTGGGCCCGCCGCCCGGGCGAGGATCCGCAGAGAATCGAGGATGGCTCCTGGATGAATCGGGGCGGTTTCCAGGGTCTGAAACGCGAGCGCTTGGAGCCCATCCCCCGCCAGGATCGCGGTCGCTTCATCGAATTGAACATGGCAAGTCGACCGACCGCGCCGCAGGTCATCGTCGTCCATCGCCGGCAAATCATCGTGGATCAACGAATAGCAGTGGATCATCTCAAGGGCCGCCGCCGAAGGCATCGCAACTGTCCGGTCCCCTCCAAGAGCTTCGCAGGCGAGAAGGCAAAGAACCGGCCGTAATCGCTTTCCCGGCCCGAGCAAAGAATAGCGCATGGCCTCCCGCAAACGGTCGGGACAGGCAGAGGATAACCGATCGATCCGAGAAGCTAGGTCCCGGTCCACTTCTTGAACAATCCCTTTCCAACGATCCAGCAAGAGATCTCGGCCATTAGAGATAGTGATGATTTTGCTCCGCCATTTCCAAGGGGTTTGAGTAGGAATCGCCCCATCATTTTAATGAAAACCGCGACAATTTGTAGCCGTATGGAGAATCGTGCCCCGGGCGTCTCGCCCGAAAATCACAACCCGTGGCGTAAGCGAGGGACAGCGCTGGTAACCATGCGTCCATCCCAGGCCTCACATCACGCCCTTCGTGCCTCAGGGACGTGCCACCCGGCTTTAGTCTTAATGGCTGCGTTACTCGCGGCGCTATCCCTCGCTTACACCACGGGTTGTGATGGGGGGAACGCTTCGCGTGCCACCCATCCTCATTTCAAACTTCATTCTTTCAAACTTCAAACTTCTTTCCTTCCCCTATCCCTTCTTCGATCTCTTCAATATCGGCCGAAGCTCTTCGACGAAATCTTGAATGTCACTGAAACGGCGATAAACGCTCGCGAAACGGACGAAGGCTACTTGATCAAGATCCCGGAGGTATTCCATGCAAAGATTCCCGATATCCTCGCTCGACACTTCTTTTTCGTAGTTGTCCAAAATATGGGATTCGATGGTGGCGGCAAGACTTTCGATCTGCTCGACGCTGATCTTCCGTTTCCAGCAAGCCGCTAAAATTCCCTGCGAGATCTTCGCTCGGCTGAAATCTTGGTGACTCCCATCCCGCTTGATCACCTGCAAGAGACCTTCGACACGCTCATAAGTGGTGAATCTTCGTCGGCATTGGTTGCAGAAGCGACGGCGGCGAATCGCTTTCCCCTCCTCAACCGTTCGCGAATCTCGGAC
This sequence comes from uncultured Pirellula sp., assembly GCA_964394065.1. Taxonomy (GTDB): domain Bacteria; phylum Planctomycetota; class Planctomycetia; order Pirellulales; family Pirellulaceae; genus JBKCUI01. The sequence goes on from CAYMXM010000060.1 coordinate 15,330, forward strand.
GGCATCGTTGTCGCTAAAACAAAATGGGCAACGCATGAGAAGGTTCACTCTCAGGAGAATTGCGAGCAGTGGGGAGTAAGGAGCGGCGAAGGTAATCCTACCAAGGATGGATAACCCGGGGTAGG
>CAYMXM010000061.1:0-15278 GCA_964394065.1 uncultured Pirellula sp.
GTCCGCGTTCGCCTGAGCCAGTGATGAGACACCGTGAGCAACAACGCACAAATCATAAACATTGGAGCGATCCACGTTGCTGACGGCACGACTGTCGACTTCGTACCTGAGGTTGATGTGCCTGCAGGTTCGATCGTCGTCGTGGGAAAGCTTGTGGGCATCGCCAAGTTTGGGATTAGTGCGGGCTCACGAGGCAGCATCACGGTTCGCGGCGTCTTCGATGTCGTAAAAGACCCAACCACCAACATTCCCGCTGGAACGCTCCTTTACTGGTCGCAGATCAGCTGGCATGTGGTCAAGAACGCTTACGCCCATTCGATGATCGGCAAAGCCATAGAAGCCGCGCCACCAGGCACACTCACAGTCCGTTTACGTTTGAGTCAATAGATGATGGCATCAATTGCAAAAGTAACAACCGATCGAGCTCGCGCAACGCAGTCCTTGCGAATGGCCAATGGTCTAGTCAGCCAATGGCTTTCGGTAGGCGAGTTTCGCAGTTGCTTTTGCGTGGCAAGTCAGTCCGTTCCATCGGCATGGATCATCGAAGGTCGTTTACCCAACGGCGATAACGTTCAACTCGCCAGCTATGAGACCGATTTGTTTGATCCTGCCAATCCACGCTACACCACGATGAAGGCCATGTGCGGGCTGCCAATTCGATTTGTTGCAGCTACGCCTCAATCGAACGCGCGATTGTGGGTGGTATTCAAGAGTTAGCGACGACTACCGCTGGCCCGCACCAGGGGCACGAGTTGGGCCTCGGCTCTCCAAACGATCCCTGCGTTTGCGGTCCAGCGTTAGTCGTCCACGTCAATAGTTTCAGAAACGAGCTCAATATGATTCATAAACAATTGATTTCAGCCTGTGCATTGATGTTGCTCGTATTGGCTGGCTGCGATTCGGGCATCGTCAACGTTCGTGCATTGCCAACGCCGGAACCAGAGCAACCACCAGCCAACCTGCCAGTGCAGTTGCATCAGCGCAATTGGACAGGCTCTCTTGGACAAGGGAGCTGCGTTCATGCCTCGCTCGTGAACCATCTGCGGTGGCTCAATAGATTCGAGCTTGGCGAACGCTGGCGAACGACTTATGCCGACGGCGAGTGGGACTCGCGTCTGCGTGATCGCTTGGATGCTGCTGGCATCGACTACAGCTTCACACTCAAAGCCGACCCGAGGTTTCTTGATTGGGCCAGCGCAACGAGGCGTGGAGCAATCCTCTGGTGGAAGCCGGCCCACTGCTGCACGTTCGTCGGCTGGATCGAGCGTGATGGGAAGCAATACGCAGCGATTCTTGACAACAACTATCCGGGGCGCTTCGAACTCACGCCTCGTGAACAGTTCATCCGCTTATGGGCAGGCTACGGAGGCTTTGCCCTAACCGTTCTTAATGATCCAAGCAGTTCACTGCCTTACCAAAGTTATGAGGTTCTGTAATCACCATGATCAACGATACAATTCGAATTCGCTTAAGTTTAGGCCTGATCGTGGTGGCAATCGTCCACGCGATTCTCCTGGGTGTTGTCCTAACGACCGTTCACTATAAACCGGTCCAAGCACAACCTCAGCAGCGTTGGAGTGTGCCGAACCATCAGCCATCGGTTCCGAGCGTCAGTGCAATTGAAAAGCTTGAAGAGCCGCAGTCTGTGAACTTGCAGGCCCAGGGCGAGATCAAGCAACAGATCCGCAACTGCCCACCGAACTGCCTACCACAGCGCGTCTATCCCGCGCCGGTGGTAGTTCAACCCACAATCGTACAACCGACCGTCGTGACGCCAACTGTCGCCCCACCGGTACCTGTTACGCCGAACTTTGTGGACACTCCAAAGCCAGCTCAAGAACCGCTGGTTGTGACTCCCGTTTCGAATCCTGCAGCTCCTCCACCGAAGAAAAGTTACCAGATCGCCTTGTTCGTCAACTCCGATGCGACAAGTCAGCGACTCCAGGAATGGTTCACGCAGAACAAGCAACTCGCGGCGCTCAAGGAGAGCTGTGAATTCCAGGTCTACACTTCAACCAATGCGATCTATAAGACGCGTTACGCCGACATTGTGCCTTCCGAACAGTTCCCTGTAGTCCTGTTCCAAGATGCGACTGGCGGACACGTCCATGCTGCTGGTAGATCGATGATTCCAAGTAGCCCAGAGGAGCTCTACTCAGACCTCCGTCACGGTTACTTGCTTTACAAGCAGGCCAAGCAAGCACAAAAGACTGGCGCGGTGAAAACCAAGGGTTACTCCTGGGACGATGCAATCACGCCAACGATGTATCTGTCGGCTGAGGATTGTCCCGATGGATATTGCCCAACGCCTCCCTCTGAAGATCGTCGGCCACTGGATCGAGTCCGCGATCTGTTCGATGGAGCCAAAGATACTCGCAACGCACTAATGTGGCTCTCGGCCGGCGAGATCGCAACCGTCGCGCTCATCGGAATTGCAGCCGTGCTGCTCGTGTTCATTCTGATCAAACGCGGCATTAGCTGAGCGTTGCCCTAACCCAATCCATCTTCCTAGTGAGGTTCCAAACAAACATGTTACTTACCATTGCAATCATCGCGGTCGTTGTTCTGCTGGCAGTTGCCTTGCTTCCCATGATGAAACGCGAACCAGAGCAACTCAGGCAAGCTTCGCCGGTCGCCTTCCTAACCCCAGAGCCGGCACAACCAGTTCGCCAAATAACGCTTCGTCAGCAACAGCTCGACGAAGAGGCGACCGCTGTCGCTTCTGAGTATCAGCGCCGCGCCGATGCGGTTTGGTTGAGTGAGGTTCGAACGAAGGCTTCGAATCTGCTTAGCGGGGAACAGCAATGATCGGCTGGTTCCTGTTTTATCTCGTGTCACTAGCGCTGGCGTTCGTAGTTGGAACGATTACCGGTTTCTATCTGCGATCAGCGGTCGATCCGGCTCGAGTTGGAACTGCAGCGATTGGCTCAATCACGGGCCTTTTGTTGCGAATGTTTCCACTGAAAAAGGAAGAGCCATGACAGACATGCTTCAAAAGGGCCATGAGTGGCTTGCCTCAAAACTCACCCAGCACGCGTCGCGCCAGGTCGTATACCGCCGAGGAGAGCTCGGAGCCACGCTCCAAGCGACGATCGGCAAATCGATGTACGACCAGGATGATGGCGAGGGCATTGTCACTCGCAGCCAGGTTCGCGACTTCCTGATCGACACACGAGCGTTACTCGAATCGATCATCGGAACATTGCCACGACGCGGTGACACGATCGTGGAGATCGATAGCAATCAAACCTTCATATTTGAAGTGATGGCCCTTGGTGGCGATCCACCTTGGCGCTACAGCGATCCATTCCGTTTGAAACTTCGAATCCACACTAAACAGATCGAATCCCATCCGTCATGACGACAGTTTTACAAGTTGCCGATAGTGTCACCGCCCAGCTCAATGCAGCCGAGTTCGACTTTGAATTCGTCGCCGAACGCATGTACGTTCCAAACTTCGACCTCGAAGACATGAAGGAACTCCGCGTGACAGTTGTGCCTCGCGATGTTGAGCTATTCCCTCACGACCGCGCCCACAACAAGTACCACTGCCGCGTGGATGTCGCGGTTCAGAAGAAGTTTTCAAAGGGAACCAATGAGGAGATCGATCCGCTGGTGGACCTAGTGGAGAAGATTGCCGACGAGTTTCGGTTGAAGAGGCTTGATTCATTTCAAGCCGCTCGATGCGTGAAGGCCGAACACGCAGTGCTGTATTCCAGCGAACACTGGGAACAACTGCGTCAGTTTACAAGCTTGTTGACCTTAACCTTTGAACTGGCGCGATGATCAAGATCACGGTCCGAACTCAATTCGATAAGCAGAAGCTCAAGAAGAAGGCGGAAACAGCGACCTTCACTTCTTTGAGCGAAGCCGGCGGTGCAGTTCGAAAGACAGCCAAGCGGAGCATTCGGAAACGTAAGAAGGCATCGAAGCCCGGAAGCCCACCGCATACACAGACAGGCATGCTCAAGCGAGTGATTCGCTACGACGTCACTAACAACCGAACCGTTGTCGCGATCGGCCCGGTTAATGAGATTGCTGGACGCATTTGGAACTTGCATGAATTCGGTGGCGTGGCAACTAAGCGTCGCAAGCTCAAGCCTCATCGATTTAAGGTTGGCGAGCATGGTCCCATCCGCGCCATACAACACGGAAGCAAGACCAAGTTTGCGAGGATTGAACTGCGAACCGCGGCGCAAGCCAACCGAGCTACTCGCTTGATTGTCGAGGAGAACGAGCGACGCAGTGACAACAAGCCTCGCCATTATCCCAAGCGACCATTCATGAAGCCGGCACTGGAAGCCAATCGGAGTCGGCTCCCCACGTTCTGGGCCAACTCAGTCAAGTAAACGTTCGTCAAAAGGAATCATTCACAATGCCAGAAGTCAAACTTGGTCTCGAAGCTGTCCTCACCATCGACGGAGCAGAGATCACCAACGTCAAGGATTTGACAGTCAGCCTCGAGAAGGCCGAAGCCGATGCTAGTACCCGCGCGAACAACGGCTGGCGTGCGACTGTGGGAACGCTCAAAGATGCGTCCATCGAATTCACGGTGCTCAACAAAGAAGGTGATTCTGCCTTCGGTCTGCTTCAGGGCCTGTGGAGCAGTGGCGATCCTTGTGATGTTGGCATCAGCGACGCTGGTGGGACGCTCACGTTGACCTGCGAAGTGATGAACTTCAATGTCAATCAAAACCTGGAAGAGGTCATCTCCGCTGATGTGACTCTCAAGCCGACGCAGTCGAGTTCCGGTGGTGGCATGAATGTGGGACCTGGCTTGGCTGGTCCTTGATCGCTAGCGTTGTCATTGGTTTAGAGGATTCATAACTCACAGGGAGGCATCATGCAGAAGTTCGTTGATCGCGCTGGTCGCATTTGGATTGTGGATATCGATAACACGACGCTGCGCCGCGTGAAGACACTTACCGGCGTGCATCTGCTGGAAGCGATTGACGGTGACTTGATCACAAGACTCTCGACCGATCCGTTGCTCCTGGGCGATGTGCTCTATGCCATCTGCAAAACGCAAGCGGACCAGCAACAGATCACGGACGAAGCCTTCGGTGAAGGCCTCGCTGGTAACTCGATCGACGATGCAACCGGTGCACTCCTCGAAGCGCTGATCAATTACTTCCCGGAGTCCCGACGCCGTCTTCTGCGGAAGGCGGCCGAGAAGCAGAAGCTGATCGAGACTCGGGGGATCAGTGCGATCGAGAAACGATTGGACGATCCGAACTTGGTCGACAAGCTCGTAGAAGATCTCGAACGTAAGCTCGCTGTGCCGACATTGAGCGACTCATCGTCCGACTCGCCGGCATCGTTGGGGTCGATCCAGGGCCCTTAACACTCCGGCAACTCGTGCTGATGGCTGAGGCCAAACGCCAACACGATTGGAATGTCGCGAGCACGATCATGGCGTTGATGGCCGAGATGAACCGTGATCGCAGAAGGCGTCGCAAGCCATTCAAGCCCGACGACTTCAATCCTTACGCAGAGCAGAAGCCGATCGTTGCTCGCGGAACTGTTGAGCAAGCAGCTGCGATGCTCGGTGCTAACTTTCAACCAAGTAAGTCAGAGTCGCCATGTCCCAAGTCAGAGCCGGAGGAGCCTACGTCGAGCTGACCGCGAGGAGCGCCCAGTTCCTCAAAGGGCTCGAAGCTGCGCAAAAGCGGCTCAAATCTTTCGGTGCGTCCACGCGACTGGTCGGCACAAAACTCACAGGACTTGGCGTCGCAGCAGCCGCCCCTGTGGGAGCTAGCCTCGCAGTCTATACCAGCTTCGATGATGCGATTCGGGCCGCTGGTGCAGCCGCCAATGCAACGGGCGCGACATTGGAATCGCTGCGTAACAAAGCTAAACACTTGGGAGCCACGACCAGTTTCTCGGCAAGTGAAGTCGCTTCTCTGATGACTGAACTCGGTCGAGCCGGTTTCTCACCCAAGCAAATTGAGGAGATGACCGGTGCGGTCATGATTCTCGCCCGAGCCACTGGGACAGATGCGACCGTTAGCTCGGGGATCATGTCAGCCACAATCCGTCAATTCAGCTTGGAAGCAACTGATGCTGTGCGAGTCTCGGATCGATTGACCGCAGCAGCCAACATGTCCTTCAACTCGGTTGAGTCGCTTGGGGAAGCGTTGCAATACGCAGGACCTGTGGCCGCCGACGCTAACATGAGCCTCGAGGAAACACTTGCCGTTCTTGGCACGCTCGGAAACCTCGGGATTCAAGGTAGCGAAGCGGGTACCGCATTACGCCGATTGCTTACGCTCGGCGCTGCAGAATCCGAGAAGTTTCAAAAGGTGTTCGGGGTCGCGACTAAGGACGCGCAAGGGAACGCGAGAGATTTGGTCGACATTCTTGGTGAAGTTGCTACTGCATCAGCCAACATGGGAAGCGGTGACCGCGCCCAAGCCTTCAACGAAGTCTTCGGTTTGATGGGCATTACAAGTGCATCAGCAATTGGAAAGACGGTCACCGACACCAAGAAGCTGCTTGCCGACCTGAAGAAGTCAAATGGTATCGCCGACAAGACCGCACGCGATATGGATGCTGGGATCGGTGGCGCGTTCCGAATGTTAAAAAGTTCCATCGAAGGCGTGGCCATTGCGATTGGCGAATCGCTCGACCTCTCGGTCACCAAAATGATGAATGCGATCTCACGGGCTCTTTCCGGACTGATTGAATGGATCGGTAAGAACCAGGAAGTGGTCAAGAAGGTCGCACTCATAGTTGCCGGTGTCGTCGCTGTTGGCGGAGCCTTCATCGGTATTGGTAGTGCTGCTGCAGTGGCTGCGTTCGCCGTCGGTGGACTAGCTTCGATGTTCTCGCTGGTGGGAACCGCAATTGGAGTCCTTGTGACCATGATTGGCGCTCTGTTCACTCCTCTTGGCTTAGTGGTCGCTGCGGTCGCGGCACTGGGTGCCTACTTCATCTATTCTTCCGGCATTGCTGGTGAAGCGATCGAGTATCTGAAAGGCGTCTTCGAGACGCTGAAGGCCGACACAATCAAGGCTTTTGGTGCGATCGCCAACGCGCTGGCTGCCGGCGATATCACCGCAGCAGCCAACGTTTTGTGGACCTATCTGAAGCTGCAGTGGATCAAAGGCACAACCTATCTCAAAGGAGTGTGGGCCGACTTCACCAGTTACCTGTCGGATGTTTGGGGCGATACAGCTTATGCAATCGGCGATGTATTGATCAGTGCACTCTCTGGTATTGCAGGTGTATGGAATGCGACGCTTGGTTTCATGGCCGATGGCTGGACAATCCTCACAACCTCAGTGCAGAAGGGCTGGAACTCCACGATTGGATTCCTCAAGAAGGGGTTCATTCGATTGCGCGAGCTCGTGGATATCGCCGGTGACGTCTCGGTACAGATTGGTGGCGTTCTAATCAATGTTTTGGCAGGCGTTGAAACTGCCTGGGTCGAAACCATCGACTATCTCGCTGATACATGGTCGGTATTCGTCGCGCAAGTCAAGTCGATGTGGAACTCGACGGTGGGGTTTCTGCGCAAGGCCTGGATCAAGCTGAAGTCGCTATTCGATGACGATGTGAATGTCGAAGTTGAAATGGCCAAGATCGACAAGAAGATTCGAACGGCCGACGAAGTTGAAGAAAGTAAGAAGCAGCAAGCCATCGCCGATCGCATGAAGCGGCGCGACGCACGCAAGCAACAGATCGAATCCAATCGTGTGCAGATGCAGGAAGGGATTAAGCAGCAACTTGAAGAACGTCGCAAGGCACGCGCTGGTCGTGACATTGATGCCGAGATGGCGGTCATCGACCAAGAGACCGAAGCCAAGAACCAAACCGTTGATGCGTCCAAAGAGGAGCAGTTCAAGCAAAACGAAGCGGCGGGTCTCACGCGACAAAAGACCATCGATGACACGACCGCTGGCGTTCAAAAGACTCTCGATCAGATGCGTGAAGAGGCTCGCATTGCCCGCAAAGCAGGTCGCCAGTCGCCAGAAGATCGCGTCAAAGAGCGCGACCAGCAAGTAGCAGTAGCCCAAGCGGAGTTCGATGCGGCCGTAGAAACAGCCAACGCAGCCAAACCCCAAGAACCAGCTCCCGCTAAAGAGCCTGGTCCTCCGCTACCAGATATGCCTGTTCCTCCGAAGCCTGGCGCTCTGAAGGTTCCCAAAGTTGAAGTCGATGGCATCAAGGATCCAAAACTAAAACCTCCCAAGAAGAAGGATCTTAAGCTTGGATTGGATCGGTCTGCAAAAGATTCAATGGATCGATTCTCCGATGGCCCCGAGGAGCCGACTGAAAAAACAGAAGCGGCTGGAAAATTCGATAGTCGTGGACTCGGTCTTGGTAGCGGTGCATCGCTCGTTCCCGTAATTGAGCCTCCTGATCAAATGGACAAGGTCGATCCGGATGGTATCGACGCTGATGGGATGGCGGATGCATTCGCGAAGGATCCTGAACTTGAAGTGCCAGAGGTTGCACCGGAACTCGGTCCGCAGCCAATGGACGCTGAAGTATCGTCGCCCGAGGATTTCATCGAGCCGACGGCAGTGGATCAAGAACCATCTCTCAATCTTGAATCGATCATGGCTTCCTTTGCAGCAGTGCGTGTTCGACTCGAGGAGTTTGACGCGGCTCTATCGCAAAGCGTCGCGAGACTGCAGATGCCACAAGTCGCCGGCGAAGGGCTCTCGGATGATGTGAAGCGAGCCATCATTCAAACGGCTGAGAACACATCTCAGCTTGCCGAACGCGCCCGCACGGGAGGCTTCGTGTTTAGCTGATGGGATTCTCAAGCGGTGGATACAACTTCGAAGTTGCAGCGTTGTCCAAGAAAGCGACTCGCGGCAAGACGACTGCAGACACGATCGTCTATGTCGGCACCAATGGTGGCTCCATAGATCCAGCAGCCGCCGCTGATGCCGTATTTGCCTACTATCGAGCGACTCAACGAGACTTGGTTCCTTATCTGCAAGTTGATGGCGAGTACATCAATGAAAAGCATGCCCTTGTCAATGTGTCGATCAACAAGACCAAGCTTGATCCAGTCTCGTTCAATACCACCGGTGCATCAACGCATCTCAACCAATCGCTCTTCACCCGTGGGATCTATGCTGCGCCTGGCAAGATCGCACCTAACTATCGCGGTGCAATTGGTGTGAGCGACTCGGGCGTAGCCGGCGTCGATGTGACCGTTCCTGCGTTCGAGTTTTCTGTTCGCAAGAAGTTCGAGTTTGTCTCGACCGAATACCTTCTTGCCATGGTCGCCATGACAGGGCGAGTCAATTCGACTGGCTGGTCGATCTTCGCTCCTGGTGAAGCCTTGTTCCTGGGTGGCGAAGGTGGAGAGGACGAACAGAACTGGGTTGATGTGACCTATCACTTCGCGGCGCGTCCCAATGAAATGAACTTGCGAGTTGGAAACATCAACGGTGTCGCGAAGCGAGGTTGGGACTACCTCTGGGTCAAACATGGCGAAGAGGTTGTTGGCGATCGTGTCTTGCAAGTCCCTGAAGCGGCATACGTCGAGCAGGTTTACCCCGAAGCGAACTTTAACGCGTTGGGGATCGAGTAATGGCGAGGCGAGTTCGACCCGGCGAGAAACTCAATATCACGGCAGCGGAATACAACCGTCTGCTGGCTGCAGCCGATGCCATCGCTCGCGACCGTCTCTCGGGTGGCGGAGGAAACCGCACCCACGTTCGCGACGCTGCTACCGTTCGCGTTCACTACCAAAGTGCGACCACCGTGCCCATCGGTGGAATCGTCGGTTTTAACGCCCCACTGGGCGATCCTGACGTCGACAATACAGCACTCGCTCGCTTTGTACGAGATGCGACGATCCAATCTGTGCGACCAGTAGCCGACGAACACACGGGTCGGTTCGGTGTGGCCATCGAGCCAATCGCCGAGGACAAAGTCGGTCGCGTGGTGTTCGCCGGCGTCGTCGCTGCCCGTCTGCATATTCAAGAGTCTTGGCATCATTATGCCGATGTCTCCAACTCAGGAGGAACGACACTCCAATCAAAGCCCAACGGGTCGGCTCAAATCCTATGGCGGCGCGATTCGAATCAAACGGGCGTCCAGTGGGCTGTGGTTCGAGTCGGAAAACCGGCTGATCCAGCTTTCCTTGTGAAGGTTCCCAGCGGTGGTATCCCTGGTCGATCCGGTTTAGCGACGGGTTCCGCAAATTGTGATCTTTTTCAGCTCGACGATTCCGGGTCCATTGAGCCAGTTCTAAAGCCAAATGGTCAAGGCGTTCGCATCATCGCTCGAAATCCGAGCGCCCAGCGGATTCGAGGACCGGTTTCCAACTACGAAGGCGAACAATATCTCAGCGTCACCTACGATGGCAATCGTTCCTGGATTATCGACCCGCCCAAACAAACGTTGCTCTGCAAACCAGTATCTCGTCTCAAGGCGAAGAGCTGGGGCATGGCTCGCGAATTGCGATATTCCAACGGAGTCTGGGCACCGATCGGAGTCAAGGTCGCAGCCTACAACGTTTGTGACTATGCACTTCTGACAAGCCAACAGATCGTGTGTCACTTTCACGAGGACACCAGCGCTTATCTAACCATCGGCTGCCGATGCTGTGAAGGAAGCAGCAGTTCCAGTTCCAGCAGTTCATCTAGCTCATCATCATCTTCAAGCAGCTCAAGCAGTAGCTCTAGCTCGAGTTCGAGTAGCAGCATTTCAAGCTCATCGAGTTCCTCGTCATCCAGTAGTTCAAGTCAATCGTCTAGCTCTTCCTCGGGCCCCAGCAGTTCGTCGAGTACGTCGAGCTCATCGTCGCCGTCGTCCAGCAGTGTGAGCATGAGCTCAAGCAGCAGCTCATCGAGTCCATCCTCATCAAGCAGTTCAAGCATCTCGTCCAGCTCATCGAGCTCTTCTAGTTCGCTTAGCTCTTCTAGCAGCAGCTCATCGGTAAGTTCATCGTCGAGCGACCAGTCGAGTTCAAGCTCTGCTTCGTCGTCATCAAGTCTAAGTTCATCCAGCCTCTCGTCTTCGAGTTCCTCCGCATCCAGTTCCTCCGCTTCAAGCTCAAGCAATTCAAGCCATTCCTCAAGCTCTGATTCATCCGCGTCCAGCGATTCGTCAAGTGATTCAAGCGAATCGACATCGCTGAGCGAGCCTTCGTACTCGAGCAGTCACTCGTCGAGCGGATCAAGCTCGGCGTCAAGTGAATCTAGCAAATCCAGCCGTTCCAGCGGATCAAGCTCCAGTGAGTCTGACTCAAGCCAATCGGATTCGAGCGAATCAGATTCCAGTCAGTCTGAATCGAGTGAATCGGATTCGTCGCGCGGAAGTGAGTCGTACTCAAGCGATGCCAGCTACAGTAATTCCTACAGCGCCAGCTACTCAGCCTCATCCAGTGGCAGTGACTCCAGCCAGAGCGATTCGAGCGGTAGCGAAAGCAGTCATTCCGATAGTTCGGAGAGTGAATCGACCAGCTCGGAAAGCGACAGCAAATCGGAGAGTCAATCGGATTCGCAAGATCCAAGCAGCGATAGTCAATCGGTACCGAGCTATTCGTGGCCAAGCTACTCGCAGCCAAGTTACTCCAGTGGTAGTGGTTCCGCTTCTGCGAGTGATTCTAGTGAAAGCGAAAGCCAGAGCGACTCAAGCGAGTCGGAGAGTAAGTCTGAAAGCGAATCGGTCAGTCAATCGCGATCCGAAAGCGAACCATCGAGCGGTGATAGTTCGGAGAGTCGGTCGAGTAGCGATCGCCCAAGTTACAGCGAAAGCCACAGCGTGCCATGGTCAACAAGTCACTCCACTAGTGGTTCTGCTAGTCATTCGCAAAGCGATTCAGGCAGCGGATCGACAAGCGGATCTGAAAGTGATTCCTCGCCATCAACCAGCGATTCGCGTGATCCATCAACAAGTGACTCAAATGATCCGTCCACAAGTGATCCCCCAGATCCATCCACAAGCGAGTCACACGACCCTTCGACCAGCGAATCGGATCGCCCAAGCGTAAGCCATTCTGATAGCGAACCGCCAAGCGAACCTCCTCCATCCGAAAGCAGCACGAGCGAACCATGCAACTCAACTTGGATCTGGTCGTGCGGCTGGCAGCTACTTGAAAGCGATTGTCCTGAAGTCGGCGAACCGCCAAACGGCTCTGGTGGATTCGATGGAGAAGTCGTGGAGGTGGCAGCATGATCCATTGTCCCAACCTAACCAATGACAATCGATGTCAGGTCGCTAGTCACTTGGCCGACTGCTCCGTTCAGGCCTCGTCCAGCGGCTGCCGAGCCTGCAGCGAGTGCTCGAATCCGCAAGCGGTCAACCTTGTGACGATCGGCATGGCGATCGTCAACAAGCGCCGGCGCAATCAGAGCGTCGACGAACTTAAAACACTGCTGAAGAGCTACCTGCCCAATCAGGAAGAGCCCACGACCCTGCGGATCGCAGCTTACAAGCCAGGTCCAGGAAGTGAACTTCGCAAGATGCTCGCATGGTTCGCAAGACCAAGCGACACCTGCAAGTGTGAGACCCGCGCCGAGACCATGAATGATTGGGGCGTGGAAGGATGCCGTACGAATCTCGACACCATTATCGAATGGCTTTTGGAAGAAGCCCAACTCAGAGGATTACCCCATGGGAAGTTTACTAGAACCATCGCCAAGTCTCTCGTACTCACCGCCATCCGCCGGTTTGAACGTAAGTTCCCAGACGGTGCACCCGAGCCCAACGAAGACGATCCAGATACCGACGAAGAAGATCGTTGAACGTTGCTTCCTGATGAATCTCGATCGCCGCGATGATCGATTGCATGAATGGATGCAACAACTACCAAAGCCGTGGCCATTCCCAGACGTTGAGCGTTTCGCTGCCATCGATGGTCGCAGACTTGCGACGCCCGAGCAGTGGCGTGCCGGCAATGGTGCCTGGGGTTGCTACCGCTCGCACCTGCTGATCCTTGAAAAATGTCTGCTGGAAGGCATCGATTCGTACGTGGTCTTCGAAGATGACGCAGGCTTCGTTCCCGACTTCGTGGAACACCTCGAAGCATACGTGCGCGAACTTCCTGAAGACTGGGGACTAGCTTATCTCGGAGGCCAACACCTCTACGCTGCCAAGCATCCGCCCAAGAAGATCAGCGACCGCGTGTACCGCCCCTACAACGTCAATCGCACCAATGCCTTTATGGTTCGTGGTCGCGCAACGATGAAGGCACTCTATCGTCACCTGAACTGGAATGACTGGCATCTGAAGCATCACATCGACCATCACTTGGGTCGTTTGACTCAACGGCGATACGAAGCCTTGGTTCAAGGCAAGAACGTCGAGAAGGAGTCGATCCCGGTTTACACCCCCGATCGCTGGCTCGTCGGCCAGTTGCCGACCAAGTCGAACATTTGCGGTCGCAAGTGGACCCAAACCAGATTCTTCAACGATGCCAAGAATGCCGACCACAGCGACGCTCCGTTCTTTGCCGTTCTCGGGCCACATCGCAGTGGCACGAGTTGCGTCGCGATGGTCATGCATCATCTGGGCGTTCACATGGGCAACGAGCTCGGTGGCTATGAAGCAACCGGAGGAGGCGAGGCAATCGGGTTAGCGAACCTTTGTGAAAAGGCAATGCGATTCCCAGCGATCGATCCCAAGCTCCCTGACGGTCAGCTCGCCAAGCAACTGAAAGCTTGGATCGTAACCCGCAAAGCAGAAGCCATTCGCGATCGAACTGTGGCTGGTGGCAAGTATCCGCACCTTTGCCGATTCGCAAATCACCTCTACGAAGCCCTGGGTAACTCGCTGCGAATCGTCGCCGTCGATCGACCAATCGAAGCCTCGATTCGTTCGCTCCAAGATCGAAGTAGCAGACATCCAGGCCAATGGTTCGCTGCCGGCGATGATGCCTGCGACAAACTCCAGCGTTCGCTTCTGGAACATCGCGAAAGGTTTATCCAAGAACATCCCGAAGTTCCCGTCCATCGGATCAACTTCGCCAGGCTGACTGAAGATCCCGAAACGGTGATCAATGAATTGATCGCATTCCTCGGTATTGAGCCCACTACTGAAGAGATCGATTCAGCGATCGCCCACGTGAACCCGGAGTTGAGGAAATTCGGATGACACCCGTGGAAGACGTCCTTGCCAAGATTCGACATCGATACCTCATCATCGGCTCCGGCGCACTGCGATTGCATGGAATCGATTGGGAAGAAGGCGATCTCGACATTTGGCTTGATCCCAATCTATCCGATGAGGAGTGGCAAGCTTCTGTCGATGATGCCGCTGGTTCTCTCAAGCGACCTTGGAAGCGTGGCGATCCAGACGGATCAGGAGGACTGCGTGCATCGACTCGCATCGCCTGTTCGCCACCGCTGGACGTGATGCGTGAAGTCATGGGCTGCACCGCAGAGGACTTTGAGAAGGCCTTCGACAACTCGCTTATCTCGTTCTACGGCAACGTCGCACCACTGAACTCGATCATGCACATCAAACGCAGCGCGAAGCGTCTCAAAGACTATCGCCATGCCATCAAACTTGCTCGAAAACTCCTTAATGCGTGGTGAAACATGGAAGCAACAGTACCCGTTCAAGACATTACCTTTTGCATAAAGACCATTCATCGGCCTTGGGCCTGCCATCGACTCGTACAGTCGCTTCGAAAGGAGTTCGGCGAACCCAAGATCGTCGTCGTGGACGATGGTCTGCCCGAACATTGGTTCTCGCGTAAGTATCCCGAGACCGCCAAGTACTGCAAAGTGATTGACCTCGACGAGCACGATGTGGGCGTCGGCGTCGGACGCAATACAGCAATCGACGCGGCAGAAACTGAGTTCATTTTCTTGCTCGATGATGACCAGATCGTAACGCCCGATCTGCATCTTGACCGAGTCTACCAGCGGTTCATTGAGTACGACCTCGACATTCTGGCTGTGCGACAGGGAGATGGCGGCCGGCCCATGCTCTTTAGCCCCCTGATGAATGGCACACGGATTTGGATGCATCGAGGCGAACGCAAACGGATCGGCGAAACCTGCTGGTGCGATATGGTAAGCAACGCATTCCTGGCGCGGCGTGACACGATCGCCCGTGTTCGCTGGGACGACGAGATCAAAACATACGAGCACTGGGAGTTTTTCTATCGGGCGTCCCAGATCGAGCATCTGCAAATCGCCGTGGCACTCGACTGCTCAGTCGTTCATGACCATGTGGCGGCCAAGCCATACGGAGCACTGCGAGCCCGACCGAAGTTCCGCCGATTGGGGCTTCGTAAACACGGCTTTGATTCACTGCGATATCCAGGAGGAGGCATCGTTCATGCGTGATCGCGTCACATT
>CAYMXM010000062.1:0-15059 GCA_964394065.1 uncultured Pirellula sp.
CCGCTACCCCCTCATCCCCAGCCCTTCTCCCCCAAAGGGGGCGAAGGGAGCCAAAATCTTAAGTGCGCCGCGATTTCTAAGCCCGTTCAAATCGGGAAGTTATTTCGGCCCCCGTTACTATACGTCTAGATTCCGAACATCGAGCGCGTGTTTCTCGATGAATTCACGGCGGGGTTCGACCTTGTCTCCCATCAGGACTCGAAACATCTCGTCGGCCGCTGCGGCGTCGGTCAATTGCACTTTGACCATCGTTCGACAGCTCGGGTTCAACGTGGTGTCACGAAGTTCTTCCGGATTCATTTCCCCTAGCCCCTTAAAGCGAGTGATCGACAATCCGCGTCGGCCGGACTCCCGAATGGTAGGAAGGAGTTCTCGAAGATCTTCCAGACCGATGACCGTTTCCTCCCGAATCAGTTTGAATCGAGCTTCGGTCGAACCGGTTCGGTCCTTGGGAATGAGGTCGTCGATCGTGAACCCATGCTCCGATAGCTCTTTTAGCCCGGTATTGATCGTTCGGACTTCGAAGAGCTCCGCAATGTGGGCGGTCGGTCCACTCCCCCCCTCCTCGGGTTTGCCGTTGGCTGGTGGAACGGCTGGTGCCGCTTCGTCGAGCAGAACCTTGCGCGATGCGAGGAACTCATCGAGCTTATCCCGAGTGACGAACCAGTGATCTTCGGTCCCCATATCGAGGTGAAAGACGGGAAGGCGTCCCGATT
Source organism: uncultured Pirellula sp. (assembly GCA_964394065.1). GTDB lineage: Bacteria > Planctomycetota > Planctomycetia > Pirellulales > Pirellulaceae > JBKCUI01. The sequence continues at coordinate 717 of CAYMXM010000062.1, forward strand.
CCACTTCCATTCGCTCTTTGTGCACCTTCAGAGAAATCCCGCGTCGCTCCAAGTTGAGGAGCGCGTCTTCCATCGCGGCCATCGTCGCGCAGAGAGATCGCATTTTATCCCCCTCGAATACGTTACCTTGCTCGTCGATAAATTGGCTATCGCTCAATCCTCGCTCTTGAAGCTGGAACTTCATCTCCTCTTCGGATTGAACGTAATACTTCTCCTTCTTTCCTCGCAAAACGCGATAGAGAGGAGGTTGTGCGAGATAGACGTGCCCTCCGGCGACGAGTTGGTACATCTGTCGATAGAAGAAGCAAAGCAGGAGGGTTCGAATGTGGGAACCATCGATGTCGGCGTCGGTCATGATGATGACCCGGTTGTAGCGACGTTTGGCGATGTCTTGGTCCCCGCCGATGCCACTCCCGATCGCTTGGATCATGCTCATGACCTCTTCGTTGGCCAAGACCTTGTCGTCGCGACTCTTATAGGCGTTGATGATTTTTCCACGCAGGGGGAGGATCGCCTGGGTGTCGCGAAAACGTCCACCTTCGGCGCTACCACCTGCCGAATCACCTTCCACGAGATAGAGTTCGCACTCTTCCATTTTGTTGCTGATGCAATCTCGAAGCTTGCCTGGGAGCCCTCCACCTCCGAGGACATCTTTTCGCTTGCGAAGCGCGTCTTTGGCCTTCCGAGCCGCTTCGCGCGCTTCGGCAGCGAGCTGCCCTTTTCGAACGAGGAGTTTCGCGTTCTTGGGGTTTTCTTCGAGATACTTCGTGATCGCTTCCCCGACGACCGAGTTGATGATCCCTTCGACTTCACTGTTCCCCAGCTTTGTCTTCGTCTGACCTTCGAATTGCGGATGGCTAACACGAACGCTGATGACGCAGGTGAGTCCCTCCCGGAGATCGTCCCCTGTGGGAACGAGATCTTTGAAGAGGTTTTCCTTCTTGCCGTAGGCGTTGAGAGAGCGGGTCAAGGCAGCTCGGAAGCCGGAGACGTGGGTTCCACCTTCACGGGTGTTGATGTTGTTGCAATAGGAATGAAGGTTCTCCGTATATTCCTCCGAGTATTGCATCGCGATCGCATAGGAGATCGTCTCCCCGTTGTCGGGGTTCTCCTTGCTCCCTTGGATCATGATGACATCCTTGTGGACGACATCGCTAGCTCGGTTCAGATACTCGACAAATTCTTCGAGTCCTCGTTCGTAGAAGAACTCATCGGTCTGATCGCTTCGATCATCCCGTACGCGGATTCGGACCCCGCTGTTGAGGAATGCGAGTTCCTGCAATCGCTTCACCAGGGTGTCGTAGTTGTATTTGGTGTTCGGGAAGATCTGGCTATCGGGTTTGAACGTCGTTTTCGTCCCCCGTCGGGTCGTGGTTCCCGATTCGCGAACCGGCCCGGTGGCGACCCCTCGTTCGTAGGATTGGGTGTAGACTTTGCCGTCTCGATAGACTTCCACTTCGCACCATTGCGACAGGAAGTTCACGACGGTGACCCCGACGCCGTGCAATCCTCCGGATGTTTGGTAAGCTTTCTTCTCGAACTTGCCACCGAACTTCAAGACCGTCATCACCCCTTCGAGGGTCGAAACTTCTCGTTGCAGCATCTCAGAGAGTTGGGCGTGTCGGTCGGTAGGGATCCCCCGCCCGTCGTCTTCGACCGTGACCGAACCATCGGAATTGATCGTGACCGAAACCGTTTTGGCATGCCCTGCCATCGCTTCGTCGATGGAATTGTCGACCACTTCGTAGACCAAGTGATGCAAACCGCCGAGTTGGGTATCTCCGATGTACATCCCGGGGCGTTTTCGAACGTGCTCTAAATCGCTCAAATGCTGCAAGTCGTCCCCCGAATACTCTCCTTTGCTTGGGTCGAACGCGCCGACGGGCTTATCGGAAGAGCCGGATAGTTCAGGGGCAGGAATCGTGTTATCGAGTTCAAAATTCTGGTCGCTAGATGCGTTCATCGGGATTCCAAAAACAAGAAAGGAGGCCCCCGAAATCCCCAATAAAGAGTGAAAAATCGAGGGCAAAAATCGCGACCAGATTATAACCGATTTTTCCCTCCCTGTCCCCCCTGAAACTGGCCTTACGAATCGGAGTTAACCTGGGGAGGATGGGCTGGACTACGGAGGCCAAAAATGGGGCCGGTTTTCCCCCCGAAAGGGATCGCGTGAAGCATTTTCGGAAAGGGAGCTGGTGTCCGTCGCGTAGCGGCGGCGCGCGAGCCCTACGGTGACGGTTTCGGCGAGGAACCACGCCCGGTTCGCAGGGGTGGAGGTCGTCACCGGAGGGGCCTTTAATCCTTTTTAACCGCAGGGGACGCGGAGGTTCGCAGAGGGATGATTATGGCTCTCAATCGCGTAGCGATGGCAGCCCATAGCCGCGGGCGTGAGCCCGCGGTAGACGGCCGCGCATAGTTCTGAGCCGCGAATGCGGTGGCAGCACCTCTTGAATCGGTTCGATACTGCCGCCGCATTCGCGGCTCGAGAAGCTCATCGGTTCGGAGTCCGTGGGCTTACGCCCACGGCTATGGGCTGCCATCGCTACGCGATTCTAAACCAAGATCATCGCTTTGCGATTCAACGATCTGAAACCTACCTGTACACAACCACTGTTCGTCTAGTGGCGCTCACTGATTCCACCGAATAAATTCGGTGGGGAGCCGAAGGAAGCCTCTCCCCTGCCTTTCTAAGTCACACTAGAATACATCTATTCCCAGCCGTTCCACTGCTAACTTCTGCTCCTCTTCGATTGTGTCGCCACAAAAAATTCGTCTTAAACGCTTCATCTTGCTCAGTTCGACAAGAGATTGGGAATCAATTGCTTGATCAACGTATACTTCGGTCAAACTGGGAAAGTTTCTTAAAACGCTGTAAATCCGAGTTGATATCTGAGTGTTGTGAATGGCTAACGTCTCAAGAAGATCCAAGTTAGTAAGTTTTTGCACCCCGATATCCGTAATGGCAGTTCCCTCCAAACTTAATTCTGTCAGCTTTGTGCACGAGTTAATCGCGCCAACAGTATCGTCACAAACATGGGTCTGGGTAAGGTAAAGCGACCTCAACTTTGCTAGATTTGCGATGGGATCAACTTTCTGAATCTTCGTCGATATTAAGAAAAGCCTTTCAATACTCCCCAGAATGGAAACTTCTTTCAAGCAACAATCGTTGATGCCGGTACATCGGAGGTCAAGAGACCTGAGCTGTTTGCATTCTTTCAGTAGTGAAATCCCTGTGCAATCCAGAACTGTCCTTGCAACCGTTAATTCTTTCAGGTTGGAAAGATCACCAATCTTTTCCCAAATGTTGTTCTGTAACTTAAGTTCCTCTAAAGTTAATTTTCGTAGATGAGGATACTCCGCCAAAAGGTCGCTTTCAAATACACGCTTGTTTGGTTTTAGAATGAGTATTTCAACAACATCCCCTCGTGAGTCTTTTTCTAAGTAGGCGCCAAATAAACTAATGCGATGCGATGAATCAGCCTTTTCCATTATTTTTCATGGCCTCTTGCTAGCTAGGGTAAAGTGCTGATAACAAAATTCTGGTTGGAAATTTTGTACTTCATGTTCCACTTCTCGAACCGTTATGGAAACCTGTGTATCCCAATCTTGGTATTTGTCATTTAATCGCTTCAACACACTCGCAAAGGACATAAACATCGATTGCGTCGCAAAGAAGGTGGATGAATGTTCGCCCTTTAAGCGCACGAACCTCCCCTTTGTCGTGCCAGCGCGATCTGAGGGTGCGAATGGCTTTCAGGGACTCCGTCTTATTTGCCCATTGATCATCTGACAGGTGCTTCTCTAAAATGCTTGAGCATTTTGACCATTCAGAATGATTCTCAGGCGAATTCTCTTCAAACGCTTTGCGCTTTAAGATTGCTTTTTCCCAAAAAGCGCTCAATTGTGTTTGCAAAAGGCTCATATTACGTTTCTCTCCTCAGTCGCTATTTCGGCCTCCATCCAACAACTCCTCTAAACTTAGTAACAAAGATACAAATTCCAGCTCGTCCAGGTCGCTCTGACACCAAGAAAAAAACCTCTGCAACTCATGGGGGCATCGGCTAATGCAAACAGCATGATTTTTCGCAGATGTCGAAATAAGAATCAATGCGTCATTGCAATTGGGACAAGTAACTCCATGATGGTCGCAACTCGGAGTATAACCTACCAAATTCTCTCCACACCCAGGACAAGGTATTGTCTCTCCGGAAGTAGACGTCGTCCACCTCAAACCTCCCCTCCCTTGCTCCGATTGCATTTTTGGCTCGTTTCGAGACGAATCGTGGTCGCGCTTGATTTCTTTGGTCATAGGTAATTCAGGAAAAAGCCCAAACACCTCAGCAGCACTAACCCAACTTTTTTTCAACACTCAAATAACGCTAAATCGCTACGAACCTCCATCAGTATCAACCCCAACATGTTCTTGCCGCTTCCGCCACCATCCCCCCAGAATGAGTCATTCGTCGTATGTTCGATCAGTATTGCATCTCCAGTTTCAATAAGCAGGTGACGTAGACCATCGTTCTGGGAGAACTTCGCGTGAACAGCGGAACGCATGATATCGATCTTGACCGCATCCCAATCCGGCCGAAGAGGTCGGTTGCGGTCTCTGCCCATCTTCGCGGCCTGCATTGGCGACTCAACCAGCCGAATCTCTTCCTCGTATGGGGTTCCCGCAAACTTCTGTGCCTGGAAGTAATGTTCCGCAGTTGGCCATATCTTTCCATCAAGCAATATCGGATACGGCGCGAAATTCGAAAACTCTCCGAAGCAGTCGTTCACTAAGTAAAAACGAATTTCTTTCTTCATGGATCGACCGAAATTACCTCACGTGTCCCAAAAAACCACCAACGCATCAGCCGGGCAAGGGCTAGGATTACTGCATTCCTACTGCGAAACGCGAACAGGGGCAGCCACTAGGAAGATCCATTCTCGGTCTTTCTACCTCCCGTGTCGAGCGAAAATTTTCAATCCGCAATCTGCGATAATCTGCGGAATCTGCGGATAAACTTTTGTAATCCGCAGATTCCGCAGATTGACGCAGATTAATGAAACGAGCTTGCAAGGAGTGTTCGGTAGTGGGAGCGCAGGGAAGCGGCATCAGCGCCGTTTCATATCCAGAACCGAAGAGCTGCGTCAGGCCAGCGTTGCCCTACCCGGGGCTATCTCCTTAACCTACGGTTAAGGCTAAGGGCGAAGCCCTCTTCTTCCTCAAGTCTCAAGCCTCCCCCCTCACACCTGGCTTCAATCAGTTAGAAAGAAGCCTCCTAGGAAAAGAACAAAGAACCCAATTAAAAGAAGCCATTTCGGGTTCAGGAATCGAGAGCGAGATCCAAGCGGTCGATAGAAGCCGTAAACGGTTGCTATTGATGACAGAAGAATGACTAGCAAGCCAATCTCACAGACCGCATCCAATAATAGCTTACGAACACTGCTCTCAAGCGCGGGTGATGCGACGACCAAAAGAATAAGCACACAGGCTGTATTTCCAGCAAAAGACAATAGCAGCAATGCGTGCATGAAACCTTTAATCATCTGAAATATTCCCAACAAGGGCTACGTGCACTCGCGACGCTGTCCCTCGCTTACGCCACGGGTTGTGATGGGGGGACGCTTCGCGTCATCCCTCTATACTCCGATGCGTCAGGTCACTCTACAAGAGCGCTGAGTCGGTAGGGGCTTTGGATGGATGCGTTGTTTAACGGAATGAATTCCATTCTACATTTGGCTTAGCGTGCGGGCCAACTCCAACCCAATTGGCTCAGCAAACCACCATCTCGAAGAATCGTTTCACCCTCATTTTTTTCCAAACGAATCGGGACGCAGGACTCGTCCGACTCGAGCGTTTCCACGAGTGTTGGGCTATGGCTTACCACTACGACTTGACTCTTTTTCGCTGCCACTTGGATCAATCGGGCAAGAGCCGGGATGAGGTCGGGATGCAAGCTGTTTTCCGGCTCGTTCAGGACGATCAATTCAGGAGGACGTGGTGTCAACAAGGCGGCAGCCAGTAGCAGGTACCGCAATGTTCCATCCGAAAGTTCTGCCGCCGTGAGTTCTCGATAGAGGCCAGGTTGTGTCAGGACAACTTGCATGCCTGAATCATCGATTCGAGTCTGAATCTTAGAACCAGGAAAGGCATCATCGATCGTTTGCGCAAGCCCCCGATGATCTCCTATCTCGCGAATGGTTTGCAATGCAGGTGCAAGATCGCTTCCATCCCCCGCCATGATCGGTGTAAAAGTGACCACTGCGGGACGACGGGCCGGGGATTCGCGATCGACTCGAAAGGTGTCATAAAAACGCCATGAGCGAAGCGTTTCGCGCATGACGATCAACTCCGGTGCATTGAAGGGATCGGAATACTCCGACAGCATGCTGGCATGACGAGACATGGAAAGATTGACCTCGGTCCACTTCCCACCAGAGACGCGGGTACGAAGACTCCCCCCTCTTCGATCAGCGCACAAAGATCTAGCATCTCGCGTGGAACCGTACCATAAACACTCACGCTTCATCTCGGAGTCGAAGTCAAATGCGGAGTTTTGCGGAACTGGCAGACCAAGGTCCATGCAATAACTGAAGGAATCCGATGAAAACCCTAAACGAAGACTGACAGGGTCCTTGGCAATTTTCTTTGGGCCAGCCCATCGAACCGAATTGAACCCACCTTCCCGAGCAAGAGATTCCGCAAGCCGCCCCGCCCCTGCGTCGGCAATCAGTTTGAGGGCCTTGTACACGTTCGATTTGCCCGAGCCATTTGCACCCGTCACGATGTTGAGCTGCCCGAGATTCAAAATGATCGATCGTATCGATCGATAACCAGCGATAGCGATGTCGTTGATCAAGGGTTGCTAGCGCTCCAGTAAGTGATTTAGTCGTTGGGGTAGTCACCACTGAATGTACTCTAGTGCATGCCCGACGCGCAAATTTAGAAGTTCCGTTTTTTGGGTGCTTGTCATCTTAACGTGCGGATGCACCACTCCCCATAGGGCAACGCGGTGAAGCATTCTCCCCCAGGGGAACTGAGCGTTTCTTGTCCGACTGGGGCGAGCCCCGGTCGGACGGAAGGACAACCAAACGACGTAACTTCTAAACTTGCGCGTCGGGCTGGTTAAAACCCAAACTCAATCTTGCCAACTACCTATTCCGATGATTGGCAATGCAAACGCAAATGCTTCATCCTCCTTATCCGTCCCCGCAGCAAGAAAGACGTCGTACATCTTTCTCTTCCGATCAGGCGTAGCAATCGTACCAGCCTTGTTGGTCCAAAGCCCCAGGCGAAGCCCACCCTCTTGCGCATGGTCGACGTGCCGATGCAAGATAAATGCATCGATCGTAGGAAGCCGGTCGACGATCTTGTACGCGAGCGCATACGCAGCGGCTTGTTCAAGTTCCCCTTGCGCCCTCGTCTCGTCACAATGGAAACCTTGCTCCGAAAGAATTACCCGTCGCGATTCTCCTTCATAAAGCATTTCATCTCGCTGAAGATAATTCGTAAGGACCTCCAAGTTGCGGAAGGTGACCGAAGGGGTTTGGTCGTTGGGAAGCGAATAGCGTTCATCCAGCCAGAACCTAGGATCGGTCAAAGGTTCAGGATAGGGATGATGGGCCACATGCCAGTCGAAGTCTCCGTTCTTGCGCACCAACGCCGCAAACCGATCGAGGAATTCTCTACCTCCCATACTTTGGGTTTCGCTCCCAGCTTGATAGCGATCTTTCCAAAAATGATCCATCGAGATATAGATGCGAGCGTGGCGGGAGGACTTCCGAACGGATCGATGTATCAAGCGAACGGCCCGTTCGTATTCGACAATGACTTCCTCGGGAGTCGCATGCCCCATGTTGGCCCAGAACCAATGGGAGTTCACCTCGTTCCCGCAAATGTATCCCCAAACTCGACCGTGACCTTGGTCAGAGCTATATCGATCCGCCAAGAATTCGATGGAAGCTTGTAGCGCCTCCTTTCCTTCGGGGGTGCTCGTGTTGAACATGCCGATCGGCCCCGTATGTTTTTCACCTTCCGCGTAGCCAGGATGGAGCATCTGTTGGTTCCGGATTGGATCCCCTGTTGCGTAGGTAAGAAGGATCAGATGGACCACGATTCCTTGATCGCTGAGGGCTTTAACTGCTCCGTCGAGGGAAGCGATTTGAGAAGGGGCGAAGAAATGGTCCTTCCCGTCGATGGTCCATTTAGGTCCGCCATCTCGACCTGTCGGATCGATCAAGTTCGTGAGGGAAACATTGAGCGCCGCATGTTGAACACCTAATGCGATGGCATCGTCGACCATCTGGACCTGCAATCCCTTTTTATTAGGCCGAACTGGAACCGGATCCTCATTGGGGGATGAAGCTCGGAGCGATGAGGTGAAGAACGCTAGAAAAAGCAAAAGCCACTTCAAGTGCATTGAATATCTTTTTGGTTAAAAACTCTAGGTCGCGAAGCGACCCCATTGTAGAGCAGAATTCATTCTGTTAAACAACGCCCCCAGCTAAGACCTGGCCGAACGCATCGGCGCGAACATAAAGTGTTTGGCTGTTTGACCGACGCGTAAGCGAGGACAGAAAATCACAACCCGTGGCGTAAGCGAGGGACAGCGCTGACAATCAGACATCCATCCAAGATCTCACAGCACGCCCTTCGTGCGTCAGGGACGTGTCACCCGAAGCCTGAGATACTCCCAACAAGGGCTACGTGCACTTGCGACACTGTCCCTCGCTTACGCCACGGGTTGTGATGGGCGAGACGCCGGGGCTACGAACAAATCGCACAAATGCGCGCTCATCGCGTCGCTTTTCCGATGGGGATCACATCGTTTTGCTGAGCGGTATAGGCGAGGATCGGCTCTTCTCGGTTGGGGATGGCGTTCAGACGATCTTGTTCGATGATCTCCATCGGGCTTGCTTGGGGGAATCCATAGAGCTGTGACGTAATCGCACCGGGATCGACCCAGATGTTTTCACTGTCGACTTGAATGGTACCGAGATCTTGATCTAAGTTTCGGCGTTGCGCTTCGTAAAAGACCCAAACTCCGAGGAACGTGTTCTGCGCGTTGAGGAGATCTTGCAACGCGGAGACGCTATCCCGCGCTGCGGTAGGCCCTGAAGCTAGGCTCAAGTTCTCTCGAATTTGTCGCAAATCCTCGTTGATGCTGATCTGCTGCGCCGCGATTCGAACCGCGTACCGTTGCAATTCAAAATTGTATTGATTGAAACGCAAGTTCCGTATCTGTGCGCGAAGCGTTTGCCAAACGCCGTCTTCATAGCGGTAGTAATTTCGCTTGGCCTGTTGATACTCGATCAAGACTTGGCGGTATTGGTTTCTCTCTTGCATGCGGGTCAATGGCGAATCCCATTGGAGTCCCGCGCGCAATCGCCCCGTCTTTCCATGCAGCGACAACGGATTGTTGGTCGAGTTTTGGATGTCGCCACTGAATACGACGTCCAACGAGCTTTCGAGGTTATCTGCGACGATCTCGATCGCCCGCCAGGAATCGACGAGGGAGGCGCGATTATTCATCCAATCGAGTCGGTAGTTTCTCGCGATCTCAACCGCTTCTTCCGGAGTGATATCGACATCGGGGAGCATGACGCTTTCGACCCGGGCGCGGGCTTGAAGAACCTGCAAGGCGAGGACGTCCTCTGCAAATTCGGCCAGCAACGACTGGCTTGGAAGAATGGCACCATCCCGAAGGGACTCATACTGTTTGCGAAGATCGGATTGTTTACCTTGCGCTAGAACCGCTTGGATATCACTATCAATCTTCTTCAATCGCCCGGCGCGCTCCTCGAATCTCTTTTCGAGTTTATCGAGCTCTTCTTGAAGCTGGTCGGGGAGATTTTGCAATTCACGCGAATCGAGCAAGGCGATGTCGAGAGACTCCGTCGGCAAAAGGGAACAGACCGTGTTCCGCTCCAGCTGATAAATATCTCGAAGGCGTCCTAGGGATTGCTCTCTATCGGGGAGGACTTCGCGAAGTCGAGCAACATCGTCTCGAATCTCCTCTATATCTCGGCTGAGGATGCGCGTTCTCAGATTCTGCAATCGCTCGATACGGGAACGAATCTCACTGATCAAACGGGCCGTCGAATCGCTCCAAGCAAGGGTCCGATACTTACCACCGGTCGCTTCGTCGGTTTCGATCTTGCTCTCGTCGAGAATGAGGGAATTGCTCTGCCCGATCTCCTCCCGCAAGTCGGCGATCTGGGCGCGACGATCTCTAAGATCGACACTGATCAAATTGAACTGGTCGAGGATTGGGTCTTGGACCTCGATGCAAACGTAGGGGGGGAGTCCTAAAGTCCCTTTGAAGTTATCGAGAGAACCCTCGTAGTTGTAGCGAGCCTGCAACAGCGTAGCCTGGGCTGAGATCAATGCTTGACGGGCCTGTGCGACCTGCAATTGTTGCGATGGGATCGAATCTTGAGAGGCGGGAATGATCGTCAGTTGCTCGCGAAGCGTATCTTCGAATCGAGCCAAGTTGTCTCGGAGCCTCGCGACATTCTCCTCCGCATTGCGAATCTGCAACTGGTTCTGAACAAGGCCAAGGAATCCTCCGACCTGCGGGACCGCGCCCCCTCCCCCGAAACCAGCACCACCGCCGGTTTGAACATTTCCTACGGTTCCAAAGCCACCTCCCAACCCGGTGAACCCTTGGAGCCCCGCACCTCCGAAGAGCCCCCCTCGTCGCGTCGGCCCTGGCTCCGCATTGCGCCCTACGGTCACCGTTAAGTAGAACCCGGTTCGATAACGTTCAAACGCGCGAACATTGTAAAGAAGAGTTCGCTCGGCAAGAGTGAGGCGTTCCATGATGACATCTCTACCACCTCCTCGAAGGAGGGGTTGGATGAAGCTGAAATCGATGATTGTGGAAGCCGTTTGCGTATCGGGACCCGCCATTTGCCACGTCAAATTGTTGGCAAGACCAACCACCAACTCGGCACCGTTCGTGAACTGGCGTTGCAAGGCTAACCCCCGCGCACCACGCGAATAGACACCGTTGCTGAGGAACGAACGACTCTCTCCTCCGGAACTGCTCCGAAGTCTTCCATCCGCCGTATAGGAAGCGCCGTATCCTGCGAATAACTGGTTCCCGAGAAAGAAGCGTTCCGTGCTGACGTCTAGCGCCGACAGATATAGGGTTTCGATCTCTTGTTGATAGCTGGTGTTATGTAGAGTCGCGAGACGTACTGCAGCGTTGGCATCCAGGACGAGCACTCCTCGGTCATCAAGGGGAAGGTACTGCCACCATACTGGATTTTCCGCGGTATTCGTTTTGCCGTTCACATCCCAAAGGGGATAGTGCTTCTTCCCGTTGAGCACCTTCATGTATTGATGGGCTGCGTCGTCGTCCTCTGGCATCGGCGGGCGATCGGGATTGAACGGATCAAACATCCGAGACTCCGAGCGCACTTGGACCCCGGGAATTGCGGGAGCGCAAGCATCGTTCACCTTCTCCTGGACCAAATTCGCGACTTCTTGGTCCGCTTTGGTCCGGTAATGAGCGCGGTTGCATCCGGTGGGAATCGCGAGGATTGGAATTGCTGCGACGAGTACCGAACCACGAATCCACTGTCGTAGTAGTTGTCTTCGCTTTGCCTTGCAACTCATCAATGTACACCCCGCCTCTTAGAACCGCGCTACTGGGAACTGAAAGTCCTGAAACAAATGGACTTAGTCCTAGTGTTCGGCATTTACGGATCTTACGCTTGATACCGGAAATACCAACTCATCATGTCTTGCGGAGTTTACCGATTTTACCGTAGTTCTCTCGATGATCGTCTCGATGAGGTCTGACGCAGCGGGATAAGGGGGGACGCGAGGCGTCCCCTACCGCTACTACTCTGCGCCGCCGCAATTAATGTGGTTATGCTTCACATTCAAGGGAAATATGCTATCCTGTAATTCTCTAACAACCGTCGGAAGGCGGCCTTCTCGACGGGTTATGTAATTCTGCAAGAAAGTAGAAATCTGGATCATGCGGTATGCATTCCGATTGGCGGAGCTGTTGGGCCACACTCCGGACCGACGCAAGCGTCCGGGGACGATCAAAGCCATCGTGGAGTACACGGGGCTGGACCGTCATCAAGTAGCAGCACTTCTAAAAAACGAAGCCAAGTACATTCCGATCGAAGCGTTGTCCCGTCTGTGTGACTACCTGATCGAGCATGGTTACGCACGGGCCGAAGAGCTTCCTGGCGCTCTGTTTGCTGTCACTCCCGAGAATTTCTGGGAGATGCTCGCCCGAAGAAGTCGGCTAGAGATCTGCGTTGGGGTTCGTAAGCCACCCGACGACGAATCGGCCGACACGGCTTGGATTGTCGCTTCCGATAGCGTTCTCGCGGGGGAAGTTCTCAACGGAGTTTCGACACTAGGAGGAACTGCGAAAGCGATCTCAGGAAAGAAGCCGGGAGGAAAAGATGCTCCTGGAGCAAAAGAAGTCCCCCACATTGAGCACCTGCGTCAGACCCTCGTCTGGAGCCCAGGTACGATGTCCACAGAGCAGGTTCAAGCCCGTTCCCAAGGAGTCTACGAAGATTTCTCCGAGATGAACGGAGATAAGGCGATCGTCAGCGTTGGTTCGGTGAAGAGCAACCCGACGGTAGAATTGGTTCTGGCCAATGCGTTCGGGTGCGATCCGTTTGTCTCGCAAGACGACGTCGAAAAAGCATCGGAACGTTCCTGCCCATTCTTCTTGCGATATCGCGATCGCGACCCCCACCCACCCGCTTGCTCGGCTGGTCTTCGGCTCAGCAAGACCGAAGACGCGAAAGAGCCAGGCCTTTACTACGAAAAAGCGGATGGAACTTGGCAGTTTGCCGGCGGGGCCGATCCCGGTCGCGACGCGGCTCTCGTTTTCTATATCTTCCGCGAATCGCTCGGTCGGCTGGAGATGGTTCTCAGCGGGTTCTCCGGGCGCGCCACCCGGTTGCTAGCGCGAACCCTCGCACACCGCGCAGAAGATTTCTGGCCGCCTACATTCCACGAGAACTACCTGCAAGTAGGTGCGTATCTCGTGCAGTACGAAGCAGAAGACACGGAAACCGAGGATGCGCCGTTGGATGTTCTCGCTACGGACACGATGGCTAACGCGATGATCATCGCGCTTCCCACCGAAGCGATTGCGAAGCGTCTCGGCAAGGGTACCTACACCGGATGAACTCGACCTCCGCGGGTTTCTCGGGGCTTTCCCCTAGCACCAGCCCTCCTCCCAACGCAACGGATTCGGTCGACACTCACGTCGACCTGTCGGTGACGTTGGGGCGGTTGACCCTTGCCAATCCCGTCCTGGTCGCGTCCGGGACCTTTGGCTACGCAAAGGAGATGGAGGGGATTGTTCCCCTCCAACGACTCGGTGGAATCCTCCCCAAAACGATCACCCAGCATCCTCGACCTGGGAATGTTCCTTGGAGGACGGTCGAAACGAGTGCCGGTCTCTTGAACGCAATCGGACTCGACAACGACGGGATCGATTACTTTCTCGAGAACCACTGGCCTTACCTTCAACAAGTCGGTGCACCGGTGATTGTAAGCATTGCCGGGAAGAGCCTCGATGATTTCATCTCCCTTGCGAATCGCCTGAACGAGGCGGGGGGACTGCAAGGCGTCGAGTTAAATGTTTCCTGCCCAAATGTCGCGGGGGGAGTCGACTTCGGGACCGATCCCAAGCTCTGCTATGAAGTGGTCCATGGGGTTCGAGGAGTTCTGTCCTGCCCGATCATCACCAAGCTCACACCGAATGTCACTCGCATCGTCGACGTTGCAAAAGCTGCCCAAGAGGGGGGGACCGACGCAGTCGCTTGTATCAACACCGTTCTCGGAATGGTGGTTGATTGGCGCAAGGGGCGTCCACTTCTCGGAAACAACGTCGGTGGTTTGAGCGGACCTGCGATCAAGCCGATCGCGCTTCGCTGCGTCTATCAAATCGCCAGCCAGCTCGACGTTCCCATCATCGGAATCGGTGGGATCGCCACGATCGATGATTGCATGGAGTTTCTAGTCACCGGTGCCTCCGCTGTCCAAATCGGCACCGCAAACTATTACGATCCCTTAGCGAGTATCAAAATCCTGGATGCCCTACCTTCAGCCGTTCGTTCTCTCGGAAAAACTCGGGTACAAGATGTTATCGGAACATTAAAACCCAACGGTTGAGGGGTGGCATGGGGCGTCAAAAAGTTGGTGTTGTGGAGATATTGGCTTGCACAAGGTTTGTTCTCTAATTCGCTTCCTGTCCGACCGGGGCTCGTCCCCGTCGGACACCGCTTTGGCGCCCTAGATCGCGTCGCGCTTTTAGATATCTGCTCCCCTCGCCCCGCTTCGGGGAGAGGGGCCGGGGGTGAGGG
>CAYMXM010000063.1:0-14890 GCA_964394065.1 uncultured Pirellula sp.
CTTCCCCCTCATCCCCAGCCCTTCTCCCCCAAAGGGGGCGAAGGGAGCAAAACTCTAAAACGCGACGCAATCTCCGGCGCCAAAGCGAACATTTTCTGTCCAACCATTGCGAACGTTTTCCTCTTCGGTTCTCTTTCTCGAGCATGATGGTTCCATGATGGTTCTAGGTAAAGAGGCAGAGGTACATATGCTTAAATACAAACGAAAAGGTTTTACGCTCGTCGAGTTGTTGGTTGTGATCGCTATTATCGGAGTTCTTGTCGGGCTTTTGCTGCCAGCGGTTCAAGCGGCTCGAGAAGCTGCAAGGCGCATGCAGTGCAGCAACAATCTGAAGCAGATCGCACTTGCTTCTTTGAATTACGAATCGGCAACTCAGCGGATTCCCCCGAGCGCTTGCATTAATCAACGGGTAACTACCAATAATTCTTGGAGCATTCATGGAAGGTTGTTTCCTTACTTGGAGCAGAACGCGCTTGCCGATCAAGTCGATTTGAGTCTCCCTTGGCGTCAATTCCCGGTTCTCAATGGCTTGCGAGTTCCTACGTATGCTTGCCCATCCGATCCTCGGGCCAGCACACCTCGTGATGCAGGTTCAGGCTTTAACCTTTATCCCAACAGCTATGCTTTCAACTTGGGGACATGGTTCATTTACAACCCAGTTACGAATCAAGGAGGGGATGGAGCAACTCATCCAAACGCAAACCTTCGCGTGGGGGCTATTTCGGATGGAATGAGCAACACACTCTGGAGCGCGGAGGTGCATACTTGGCAAGCGTACACGAGAAATGCTGGGCCTGGGACTACAGCAATTCCTCAATCGGTAGCGGAAGCGGCCGTCATCGCCGATACGGGAATCAAAGATCGAATCTATCCCGATAAGACCGGAACCGGGCGCACTGAATGGACGAACTCCCATTCGCACCACTCTGGCTTCACGGTAACCTTCCCCCCGAACACGGTAGTCCCCTACACCTACAACGGCACGCTGTACAACATCGACTACAGCTCGAGACAAGAAGGTTCGACAACCACCGACTCGACCTACTCGTTTCTTACGTCAAGGAGTTACCATACGGGGCTCGTTGTGGGAGCCATGCTCGACGGCTCCGTCCGGAGCTACAGCAGCGGGACCGAGATGGCGATCTGGCGCGCCATGGGAACCCGCGCCGGTGGTGAAGTTGTAACGGTAGAGTAAACTTCAGAATCGAAACTCGGCATTGATGCCGGAGCTGTTCCCGGTTGTATAAGGATAGAATCGCCAGCGGGATTGGGGATTGTCCGTTGCATCGACAGCGCTTGCTGCGAGATAAGCCATTCACCACCCCTCTCACGGTCCTCTCATATCGAGTCTCTACAATCCCGCCTCAATGTTAGCAGCCTCCAGTATTCGTGGATAGAAAGACTGACTGACGAGTTTTGTTCGCAAGGATTGAGAGACTGGCATCTCCAGATAAAAAATGAAGAGATCCAATATCCTTTGGGTTTGGATGTGGAGCTTGATCGGCACGGCTTGTTTGCTGGTAGAGATATGGAGGCCACCGATGAAGTTCATACGCTACCATACGGCGTTTCTCCTGGCCTTGGCGGAATACTGGAATCTATTGGGTGCCTCTTTGGGGATGTCACTGTTCCTTGGGTGTGGGTTCGTGGCGCGCGGTACAAAAATGTCGCCACGGGATTTCCTGACGATTTTAAGGGCAAGTCGACGATTAGCAAGCTAGAGGAAACGTTGATTCGTAGGTCGAACAACGTCGAAGACAGGAAAGAGAATGATCCGCAAATTTCGCAGAGAGACGCAGATTTTGGGAAGAGGAGTCAACTCACAGGAACGCGAATGATCTCGTTGTTTAATCTGCGAGAATCGGCGCAATCTGCGGATGAACCTGGGCAGGTGCTCTCCACCTCTCCAGGTTCGCATTACTGCGCCACGCCCAGCTGGTGGACTATGCTCAAGACGGAACGTTGCGTTGTTACTACCTTAACCGAATGGCAAGAGAGCTTGGTGCTAATTGGAAAGCGACCATTGAGGCTCGGGGAAACCGAAGATTCTTGATCTTTGAGAGGTAGTTGACGGCGATGACAGACATACAACAAATGCAGTTTCAACGCTGGACGGATGGTATGGCGACCAAATACCCTCCCGCTGATGTGACGTTTCTGCAAGCTGCGACGATTGTAGGATTCGAAGCATTTACTCATGCTGGTGGGTTATTCGGCGCCCGGGCTGCCCAACGAGCCGTTCAAATCATTCACCGAGGGCGTGGGAAGAAATGGGAAATCATTTTCGTGGAGTATGATTCAGATGTGTTGACTACGACGACCACCGACCTTGAGCAGATGACGACTACGATGCTGAGTTGGCTTTCTGGAAAGTCACTCACGGCCAAGGAAGACTCGGTTCGAGCGGTGGCAGGATAGAGCCCAACCGGATCGCCCATTTGCTTGCCATCCTGGGTAGCAAAATACTCATCGACTCCCGCATAAGCCGAGCGAGATCTTGCTCGCACTTGCGTGCCTCCAAAGTTCCCCCTTGTATAAAGCGATTGTTTCAGTAAAGTGGAAGAAGTGCCTCAGGGCGCTTCTGTGTCCGCAGAAAGGGCTGAGCCCACCTGACCTTGAAATGATCATATGCTGTCATTCGTGCCTTCTTTCGGTTCGAGACGCGGACACGAGCCATACGGTATACCGCCGTAGAAAGGAGGACGTCATGTCTTCAAACTCTGGTCCGGTTCGTAATCTCCCGCTCAACCCGAGCCTTGAGCAGCTTCGCAAGCAGGCCAAGGAACTCCATCGTTCGTATCTTGCTAATAAATCGCTCGCGATCGCCGAAGTGGAGCGATTCGAGCGAAGCCCCAGTCCAGCCAAGTTCTCTTTGGCTGACGCGCAGCGCGTGCTTGCACGCTCCTATGGCTTCAAAAGCTGGGCGGAACTCAAGCATCGTGTTGATGGCGTGAATTTCGCGGCACTCATCTCCGCCGCTGAGACAGGCGATATAGAAACAGTCAGCCGACTCGCGGCAGCGCGACCTGAGCTAATCAATCCCCATCTTGCTAACTTTCACGATAGTCCGCTTCACCGAGCGGTGTTGAACCGCAATGCAGAGTTGGTACGGACCCTGATGAACCTTGGCGCCGACGCGCGTACGGGAATCTGGCCGCATCGCGACGCAACGTCGGTGTATGCTATTGCTGTTGACCGCGAGTACTTAGAGATTATCGCAGTAATCGAACGTGAAGAAAATCTTCGTCGCACACGCCTTAGCCACGAAACCTCAATCACAAACGCCGCGATCGACGCGCTGCTTCAAGCCATTCACAAAGGAGACGCGACTGCAGCTATCGCCATGTTGGAGCAAGACGAGGCGCTTATTCGTGTCTGTGATGTTCAAGGTGTTACAGCGCTGCATCTCGCGGCTTGGAAGCATGATCCAGCAATGGTCAACTGGCTGCTCGAACATGGTGCATCACCAAATTCACTTGCGCTATGTTCTGATCCTGTGCAGCGTGACCCAGCGATAGTCGGTAAGTCTCCGCTCGATTTCGCATCCATCGTCGCTGGCTGGAGAATCAATGGTTGCTCAGCGCAGCTCTATTTTATGGAGAACGCAGATGTCGCTCCGGAGAGGTTTCAAGAAACAATGAGGCTCCTGTGCCAAAGCGGAGCAAAGATGACACCTCGTGCGGCTGTGGCCTTGGGGGACCGCGAAACCATCCTGCAATTGCATCGCGAAGGTAACCTCGACAATGAAGTCCATCTGTTTCGTGGCGGCCTCCTCGCCATTGCCGTGCGCATGAATCGGATCGATGTTCTAACTACTTTGCTCGACCTAGGGATTCATCCCGACGAATCTGTCAGCACAGATGACGATGCTCGTAGTTGGGGAATGCCGCTATGGTTCGCATCAATGTGTGGCATGCATGCAACAGCGGAACTATTGCTTGATCACGGCGCTGATGTCAATGCAATTGTGTACGCCTGCGGTGATGCGCTGTGCATGGCCGTGGACAAAAGGATGGAAACGCTGTTATACCAGCGCGGTGCGAAGACAGCCGTAGAACAAGTCTCGGACCTACCAACCGCGCGATCCATTCTTAATGGGACCTTAGAAGCATACAGTTTGAACGTCGATACCCCATCCCGTTCGGATCTGGCAGAGATCTTGTTGGAAGGTGATGAACCTGGCTTCGTACACCTGTGCCTGCCACACATCACGCGACAATGCGACGACCCTTTCTGGACGCACGTACTTCTCAAGGTCCACAAGCCTGAAGGGCTGCAATTGGTCCTAGGGCGTGGAGTCGATCCCAACACAATTGACGAATCGGGTTACTCTGTATTGCATCACCTTGCATCAGACTACTGTCAGGAATCTTCGGAATGTCGTGTTCTCAGGGCGAAGATACTTCTCGATGGCGGGGCTTCTCTGAAAATCCGGGATCGCTTACTCCAGTCAACGCCTCTTGGATGGGCTTGCCGCTGGGGAAGAGTAGAGCTTGTTAAGCTCTATCTTGAAAGAGGTGCCGATTCTATCGAAGCTGAGGCCGAACGCTGGGCAACTCCGCTAGCATGGGCAAAAAAATATGGTCATAATAAAATCATTCAAATGCTGGAAGCGAATCGCATGGCGGGCTAAGATCTGAGCAACGACGCTCGCATATGAACGTATGAACTTCAATCAAGGATATTCAAGATTGCTTCCCCGCCTACCAATCGTTGGGTTATTGTCACTGCTCGTGGGCTGTGGCAGTCCGACATCACCTCCTAGTACGTTTCGTTTAAAAGTGGAGCAAGGCTCATGGCGAGTCGTTACTCAATCTGGTGCGCGAGGCCACAGTAATGGGCCTCAGCAGGGTGATTGCGATCGAATTGCTTCGAATCACCCACGCTTGAGACCCAGGTGAAGTTCTCTACCTTGGGGGCCAGCCCCCAAACCCCCGAGGTTTTCCAAGCATGGCGCCGGTGTTCGAAAGTCTTTTTCTTGGATGCTGGTTACAATCAAGGTGCTGAGCAAAACAGACAGCAGCTCTGCAGAGGTGCAACTGCTCGAAGGATAACTCAGTCGCCGGTGCCTCGAAAGAAGCACCTAAGCACGCGAGGCGACCCATGGACGATCTTGGTTCCGCGGTCGCCTCGTTTTGTTTCGATAGGCTGAAAGGCACGTAGCATCGATTCACTGGATATGTGGAACCCTCGGAGAACAATCCCCGCTCTGGGGAGGAGCCGAGAACGCAGAACAAAAGCCTCTCGTTGGCGGGTGTCGAAACCTTTCGAACACCGGCGCTATGCTTCAAAAAACCTCGGGGGTTTGGGGGCTGGCCCCCAAGGTGGCATAGGTTGGAAGCCTGTCGGAGGCGCGTGCCGGTCGATAAGGCATAGGCTATTTGCGTGACACGGCAGAGAGTATGGCAAATTTTCTTTCCCCAAAATCAACAACTACGTTTCCGGGAAAAATCAACCAACAGATTGTGAACCGTACTTCAACCACCCTGCGAAAATGGCGGATTCTTAGTTGCGTTTGACACAAAAACGTTGAACGTTATCTGATCGATGAGTAATCGGTCGGGGTCAGGAGCACAGATTCAATTTTGGTGGTTAGCTGTCCATCCCTTTCTGACTCGACGACAACTTGATGAAATTCGGGATCAGCGGCGATGCCTTGAATCAGCATTTTGTCTCGGCTGGCTTGGTCTGGATATGCCACGATGTAATACAAGCGTTCTTGCTCCTGTCCATCCACCTCCGTCCAGTACCCCCAAAGTGATGGAACTAGACGGAGTGATGATCGAACTTGATCGGATCGCAGAACGCTGGTACGGAAAGAAGGACAAGAACCGGCGAAGTTCTCAAGGATAATCCTACTGTATAGCTTCGATTCGTACGTTGAAGGCACCACAAACGGATCAAAGTCGTTTCAAGAATGCCACCAGATCCCTTTTCTGCTGCGCACTCAATGCCTCGGGTGGCCCCATATCACCATCGAGGTCTGGCTCCGGCGGTCCATCACTGATGCTCAGGCAACTTGATCCAAACGCGAACCAAACCTTTTCTCAAATGATGAAAGGTTAGCTTCCTCGCCTTGGGATTATCCGCGTCAATGGGGTGAAACAGTGGATCTTTGGGGTTGGATTTCCAAAGCTCCTCAACGTGCTCGGGCGTCAGTGTAAAGTTGTCTTTCGGGACGTGGCAAGTCGTCCTTCCCAGGCAGATTCACATCGAGGAGAAGGGCGTCAAACGATTCATTGCAGATCCTCTCGATCGCTTGATCGCCACGACTCTCGGTATCGACCACGAAGCCATGCTGGGACAAGTAGTCCGCCACCATGGACGCAAGTTCAGGATCATCCTCAACAAGTAAAACGTGAAACTCGAAAACTTCGCTCATTGGCGTCCCAGATCCGTGCAATACCCAATCCAAAGTGACCTCCTACCAATGGTGCGGCCACCTTTCCGGCTTTGAAACGAAAACATACCAAAAGAGGTCGTCAATCACCAAGGCAGAGATGACGTTGCGGTCGCTAAAACCGGAGCCTGATACAAATCGATACAAACCGGTACTTAACCAGACCTGACTTCCCTGGAGAAGGCGAATACTAAGACTCCGTTGAAATCTCACAATCGAAATTGCCAACTTCAGTGAATCACGCTAGGCGGAAAGTACCGATGCCTTTCGGCGCTGAGCATTTGAAACAGACCGACACAGATCGGTACGCATTGAAACCAAGTCTCCAGTGTGATGATCCGAAGATAACGCTTGGTGAACCAATGAAGGAATGATCAATGTACAAAATGTTACCTCACGGAAAGATCGTCTTGGCGCTAATGGTCGCGGCACAGCTTGGCTGTGTCCAATCGAGTTATCGGTATGGTACGGGGAAGCACCAAAGTTTCGAATCCGGCTTCCCAGACCGACCGGCTCACAATCCAGTCCCTCAATCGATCGCATACGGTGGAAACTATCCTCGTCTTGATCGAATCGAGCGATCCGTTCGAGCCCCGATAGACTTCGTCAAGAAACACGTTCCGTTCATCAAGGACAAGAAAGAAGTGGATTCTCCTGACGAATCGCGTCGAGAAGCAGTCGCACTCGCGAATAGGTATCTTCAGGACAAGGGAGTTCGCGTGGTACGTGGTTCGAGCTATCAAGGCGGTGGCCGTGCTGCGAAGAAGCTAATCGATATTGGTAAAGATAAGGACATTGTCATCACACCGGATGGACCTAGAGGGCTACTCCGAACTCGAACGATTGCTTCATAAACGTAGATGGACAGGAATACTCTTGGCGTGATGGCGAGGGGTTTCTCTTTGACGAAACCTATCTCCACTTCGTCCGCAACGGAAATGAGCGATCGCGGTTGATTCTGATGTGTGACATTGCACGACCTTTGAGCATTCTTGGCCGAATCGTATTGTTCTTCTACTCGGGGATAACGCGAATGACAGTCGTCCCCAACATGGAGGGGGACAGACGCGGTATCGCCAATCTCGTATTCTCAAGCCTATCACCTATTCTGGACAGGGTAAAAGGATTAAAGCAGACCAACCGAGGCTTGTACCTTTCGATCAAGTATTTTGTGAACACTGCATTGTCCATCGTTATCGTCTCTGTTGTTTCCTTAGTGGCAGTCGCGATAGTTCGGGGGCTTGCATGGGTGTTATGGACGCCTGCTTAGTAGGGATTTTCACTTCCGCCACTCGCTTAACCTACCAGAACGCGCGACTTCGACAAACGCTTTCATGTAGTCGATCTCGATGTCTCGCTTTCGGAAGCCAAGAAAAATCTGCTTGGCAACGCCTTTCTTTCCCAATCGTAGCGGGAATAAATGGAAACGTTTTTGCTGTTCCATCACCAGCCAACGTGGCAGGGCCGCGACGCCTCGGCCGCTAGCGACCATTTGCAGCATGATGTCTGTCGTTTCAATCAATTTGTGCCTTCGGGGGGTAATTCCCGCAGGAGTCAGGAAGCGACTGAAGACATCGAGACGATCGATCGAAACGGGGTAAGTAATGAGCGTCTCTTCGGCCAGTTGCTCCGGCTCGATGTACTCCGCACTCCGCAATGGATGAGCTTTTCCGACCACCAATACTTGCTCGTAGTCAAACACTGGCAAAAAAACGAGTCCTTGCTTCTTGAGGGGATCCGGTGTGACCAACACATCGATGTCATGGCCAAACAAGGCTTCAATTCCACCGAACTGGAACTTTTGAATCACGTCCAAATCGACATCTGGCCATGCCTCCAGAAACGGTGCAGCAATCTTCAGTAGCCATTGGTAGCACGGATGACATTCCATGCCGATTCGTAGCGTTCCCCGCTCTCCTTGGGCAAACTGTTGAAGCAGCTGTTCTGCTCTTTCGAACTGAGGCAAGAGTCGATTTGCCACGGACAGCAAATGCTCTCCACCCTGCGTCAATCGAAGCGACCGGCCTTCGCGGTACCAGAGCTTCAGCCCCAGCGAATCCTCTAATTTGCGAATCGCATGGCTTAGCGCAGACTGAGTCACGTACAACGATTCCGCGGCAGCGGTAACAGACCCTAGCTTCTCAACAGCCTGAATGATCTCCAGGTGGATACGTTCGATAGTGGACACTTACAAACCTTTCGTTGCATGATCGGAATTCATGATCGGATCAATTTTAATCATTTTTGATCATGAAGTAGAGGGGATACACTTTCACCAACTAATTTATCGCAACGCATCCAACAGAGGCAAAAGTAAGGAGTTCGCTATGGTCAAAACGCACAATCTCGGGTTTCCACGAATCGGAGCAGACCGAGAACTGAAATTCGCGCAGGAAGCCTACTGGAAAGGCCAATCCTCTCTCGAACAGCTTCACGCCATCGGCGCCGAGTTGCGCAGAACAAACTGGGAGCTTCAATCTGCTCTCGACCTAGCTCCGGTCGGCGACTTTTCGTTCTACGATCAGATGCTGGACATGAGCTTCACGCTGGGCTGTCTTCCGGAACGAGTTCGCGGTTTTGAAGGGGATGTTCTCGACAACTACTTTCGCGTTGCTCGCGGGCGCTCCGCAGAGGGGGCCAACATAAACGAGGGCTGCTGCGGAGTCGCTGCTGGCGAGATGACCAAATGGTTCGACACCAACTACCATTACATCGTCCCTGAGTTTATGGCCGACACTGAGTTCGCCTTGGACGCTTCTCGTTTGATCGAGCAGATTCGGGAAGCCAAGTCGCAGGGCATCAACGTCAAGCCGGTAGTCATCGGGCCCGTCACCTACCTTGCCCTCGGCAAGGCCAAAGATGATTCGAACAAGTTGGCTCTGTTGCCCAAGTTGCTACCGATTTACCAGCAGTTGCTCGAAGCGATTGCCAGTGAAGGGATCGAGTGGGTGCAGATCGATGAAGCGATTTTGGTGACCGAACTGGACTCGCAATGGAAGCAAGCCTTCGAAACGGCTTATCAGGCGTTGAACACCGGCAAAGTCAAACTACTCCTGACAACCTATTTTGGGCAGTTGCTCGAAAACCTGCCATTGATGGCAAGCTTGCCTGTCGCTGGCGTTCACCTTGACGCAATCAATGCTCGCGACGAGGTTACCGCGTTGATCCAAGCATTGCCGACCGATCGAGTACTCTCTTTGGGGGTAATCAATGGTCGCAATATTTGGAAGACCGATCTCAACGGCTTACTCGATTGGCTTGAGCCTGTGTCCAAACAATTGGGAAACCGACTGTGGATCGCTCCCTCCTGCTCGCTGCTGCACGTACCGGTGGATCTCGACAGCGAAGCGAAGCTCGACGGCGAAATCAAATCATGGTTGGCGTTCGCGAAACAGAAGCTGGAGGAGCTGCGCGTTCTCAAAGTGGCGCTGAATGATGGACGCGACGCGGTTCGTGCCGAGCTGGATGCCAATCGAGCCGCGATCGAGTCGCGTCGTTCTTCACCCCGAGTCAACAATCCGACAGTTAAGGATGCAGTGGCCAAGATCGACTCGAAACTGGGGCAACGCAAAAGTTCTTATGCCCAGCGGGCCGACAAACAAGCGGAGATTTTGAAGCTGCCCAAGTTTCCAACCACAACCATCGGCTCGTTTCCCCAAACGTTAGACATCCGCCGTACGCGAAGACAATTCAAGGCTGGAAAGATCGACGAAGCAACCTATCGATCCGCCATGCAGGCAGAGATTGCACGCTGTGTCCGCGAGCAGGAGTCCCTTGGACTGGACGTGTTCGTACACGGCGAGGCGGAACGGAACGATATGGTCGAGTACTTTGGCGAACAGCTTGACGGATACGTTTTCAGCGAGTTCGGTTGGGTACAGTCCTACGGTTCTCGATGCGTCAAGCCACCGATTCTGTTCGGAGACATCAGCCGCCCGAACCCGATGACTGTCGAGTGGACCACGTACGCTCAGTCGCTGACCGACAAACCGATGAAGGGAATGTTGACCGGACCAGTAACCATTCTGAACTGGTCCTTCGTCCGCGACGACCAACCTCGCTCCGTCTCCTGCAAGCAACTTGCTTTGGCGATTCGCAAAGAGGTACTCGACCTGGAAAAGGCTG
The DNA here is from genome assembly GCA_964394065.1 of uncultured Pirellula sp. Taxonomy (GTDB): domain Bacteria; phylum Planctomycetota; class Planctomycetia; order Pirellulales; family Pirellulaceae; genus JBKCUI01. The sequence goes on from CAYMXM010000063.1 coordinate 10,526, forward strand.
GCGTGAAAGTCATTCAGATCGACGAAGCGGCCCTCCGCGAAGGGCTTCCGCTGCGACGCTCCCAGTGGCTGGAGTATCTTGGCTGGGCAGTGGAATCCTTCCGCATCGCCGCCAACGGTGTGGCCGATGAGACTCAAATTCATACCCACATGTGCTACTCGGAATTCAATGACATCATCGAGTCCATCGCGCAGATGGACGCCGACGCTATCACCATTGAAACGTCCCGTTCGGATATGGAATTGCTAGAAGCCTTCGAGAACTTCAACTACCCCAACGAGATCGGCCCTGGGGTCTACGACATCCATTCGCCGAACATTCCGAGTGAAGAGCACATCATTGGCTTGATGCAAAAAGCGGGGGAAAGGATACCCGCCGAGCGGTTGTGGGTGAATCCCGACTGTGGCTTGAAGACGCGTCAGTGGGACGAGGTGATTCCGGCGCTGACCAACATGGTGAGCGCAGCGAAAAAGCTTCGATCCGCTGAGAGCATCGCGTAGTCATTCCCCTGAGGTGTCAAAAAGTTGGTGTCACAGAGCTTCCACCATCCGTAAGGCAAAAAAAACCATGAGAATCAAAGACGTCTATACGAATGGATTCGGGTTGTCATTCGAGATATTTCCACCAAAGTCCGAGCAGGGAGATGCTTCTCTGGTTGGGCATTTGGAAAGGCTTGTACCGTATAGCCCGGCCTTCATCTCTTGCACATTTGGGGCAGGTGGCAGTACGAAATCTCGCACGACCGAACTTTGCAGATGGATTCAGGAACGTTGGCAGGTTCCGGCCACAGCTCATTTTACTTGTGTGGGAGCCACTCAGACCGAATTGGAGGAATGGCTTCTAAATGCCGAGAATTCTGGCATTCGCAACATCATGGCTCTGCGCGGAGATCCTCCTGCAGGGCAAGCCGAGTTTCAACTCGTAGAAGGTGGGCTGCGTTATGCCAATGAATTGGTCGAGTTCATTCGTGAACGTTTCCCCGATTTCGGTATCGGAGTGGCTGGCTACCCGGAGAAACACCCAGAAGCGGCTACTCCTTGGCAGGATATGGAAAACCTGAAAAGAAAGGTAGACGCTGGAGCCGATGCCATCTTTACACAACTGTTCTACGTGAACGACCACTTTCTACGGTTTCGGGACTACGCCACCCGGGCTGGAATTTCCGTTCCGATCATTCCCGGCATCATGCCGATTACCGAATTTGCAAGAGTCAAGAGAATCGTTGAGCTTTCAGGAACAGCGATTCCTGCTGAGCTGCTAACATCTCTTGAGCGAGTTCAGGAGGACAAGCAGGCGCAATTCGAAATTGGAGTCGACTACACAATCCGTCAGTGCCAGCAGTTATTAGAAGCCGGTGTTCCCGGAATGCACTTCTATGTCATGAACCGTTCAGAAGCCATGCTGGAGGTCTTGAACCAGATTAACAAAGGTATGCACTCGGCATTGAACTAATTATTGTTCAAATGGCGTCGAAATCATCGGAATAGTATATACCAACCGACGATTACAAATAACCAAACCAATGCCGGTGCGGAAACGCCTGCTAGACCAATGTATTCGATTTTTGTGCGTCGCATCGCAGTGGATTTAGCCGGCTCCGGTGATCCGTTTGTTATGTACTGATTTGCGATTCCACGGCGGTACGCTCCAGTTTGTACCAACGATAAAACAACGGCAAGTAGAGGCCGGCTGCCAACAGATGAGCGGCAGCGCCAATGGGCAGCGTGATTACATGGAAGTTTACGCCAAACTGATAGAAAGCCGTAGCCCAGCAGGCCCACAAGACGGCGCCACCCACAGCGAACATTGGAGCACGCCGGATGATCTCGTAAAGGGACAACTTCCAATCCGATTCGTGAGAGCCCTTCCCGAAGATCGCGTGAAACCCTCCAGTGACGAATTCCAAAGCGGTGAGTCCACAAAACCAGATAGCCGCTACGAGCGCCGCGAATCCGATTCCATTGACGACTCGATACACGTTGCGGATGGGCGATTCGATACTGCCTGGCTCCACCTGGAAGTTGAAACACATGAAGTTGTAGATTGCGGGAAGCAACATGATCGCCAAGGCGATGCGCACACTACGGTTCGCCACGGTACGTTCTGCATCCAAAGGTGACGGATTGACTACCGACGACCTCGGTGATTCGTAGGGGTTTGTGTTCATGGCATCAAAGGCAAGCAATAAGTATTAGACGGAATTCCACACAATTCCCGGGAAAGCAGCATTCGATACCTTTCAGATTGTAAGTTGAGTTGGCAATCGCGTCAATTTGTTGGAAAGCCCAGCAACCGTTGGTGGTGTTGTCGAGGAAGTCCAGTTGCATGCAACACTCACCATCGTTCGAATCTTATCGCGTCGGTTTGTCGGTGCTGCAACGGATGTATCGCGAAGACCTCGCAACGACTCGGCAAATGCTGCCGTATTGCTTAACCCGTCGGAGATCGCGCCGAATGCCACACGGGCGTTTGTCCACAGAATCCCATCGGTCGGCAACCGGGAATCGTAGAATGTCCCCACTCCCGACCCAAGATTCATGTGACAATTGTTTCCGGCATACTGAAGTATTGATGTGACTTGAACTCTTCCTCTAAAGCTACTCTATTGAACTCACGCAAAGGCGCAAAGGAAGGGACGAAGGATGATCGATTTATTCCATTGCGCCTTGGCGCCTTTGCGTGAGCTTTGGATTCTGATCAAGGGATGAATGGGATCGTTCGTGGGACGGAAGAGGGGGAATCGGGAAGTTGTTTTGGGACAGTTCCTGTGCAGAGCTTCGTGCTACCGTAAGGCTGACCAAAGCATCATGCCGGTCCCTAGTGCCAACAATCCATATGTCATCCCACACTTTACGGATTGTAAGTTGAGTTGGCAATCGCCAACTTAGTCATCGATTCGCCAACGGGCGGCTGATTAGCATTTTTAGTTTGCTGGTCGGCGTGACGAGCTTCCCGGCCAAGATGTCTGCTTCGTTGAACCGAGCCATCAGGATTTCACCGTCGGTCGATCGATTGCGATCATAGGAGATGTAGATCGTGCCATCGGGAGCCTGGACTCCGTCGGGGTACGAAACACCTTGGCGTTCGTCCAACATCAATCCACCTTGCCAGGTAGCTCCATCGTCGGCTGACAGCCAGGCACTCAGCATCGATCGCCCCTGGTGACTGTCGATCTGGTCGCCATGTTTGACCAGCAAGATATTCCCGGACGCCAATCGCCGCAGATGGAATCGGGCAACGGGTTGGCGAATCTGGGCCGGTAGGGCTGCTTCCGTCCAAGTGGAACCACCATCTCGGGATGTTGATTCCATCACCCCCTTGGCATGCCGAGCCAGCATCCACAGTGTTCCGTCGCGTCGTTCGACCACCATGTGTTCGTGCCAGTCCGGTTGTGGCAACGTGACCGCGCCGCGGCGTTGCCAAGTTTCTCCTTGGTCGCTGGAGACAAACACATTGGCCCCCCTATACGGATCAAGCTCGGCAAAACAGCCTTTGAACGGGCCAAACCCCGGACGTTGGTCCAGCGAAATCGGCAGCATCCATTCACCGCTCGATAGCACCGTTGGCTTATTCAGCGTAACGCCATGCCAAATTCGTTTGGGTGTCGACCAAGTCGGTTGGTCGTCATCAGGGTTTTCACAACGGGTCGCCCAGACGCCGGCGCGTCCGTCGTACATGTGCATGCTCTGATCAAAGATCAGCCACAGCCGTCCCAACGGATCGGTCCACAAATTGCCAACCAAGATGCTGCGATGTATCGGCAGGTCGGGGCGATGACCGTCAACCACCACGCGCGGCTGGCTCCAGGTTTCACCATCGTCATCGCTGGAGGCCAGCAAGAAATACGCCAGCGGACTGTCGCCCCCTGCCACCCAGCATGCCCACAAGCGACCACCAGGCGTCCTTTCCATACCGATCGTCATGCCGTAGTCCAACTGATCAAGGTGGTACTGCGGTAGTGGCGAGGTGTTGACGTGGGGTGTTTCCAATGCCAGGTCCGCGATCGCCTCCATTTTGGCAATCCGTTCCGCGTCTGAAATCCCGTCCGGCAACTGCAACGGTGCGGTGAGTTTTCGTGTCGCCGTCGTCGCTTGCAGCGGGCGATCGGAATTCGTTTCAGAAATCGCAGTTGAGACCTGAAACAGGAGAGAGACAAACACGCTCATCATCAAAAAATGACTAGTCTTGTTCATGCGTTTCATTTTCCTTTGTTCGCTCCAGTGGATGCGAAGCGTCCCCAATCACAACCCGTGGCGTAAGCGAGGGATAGCGTCGCGAGTAAACGTTGCCCTTGTCGGTAACACTCGGGTGCCGGGTGGCACGCCCCTGAGGCACGAAGGGCGTGCTGTGAAACCTTGGATGGGA
>CAYMXM010000064.1:0-3798 GCA_964394065.1 uncultured Pirellula sp.
CAAATTTTAGTGGCTTCCTTGAGCGGGAGAGCAAGCGGACTGCTGCTGAGCCACAACTAGAAGAGATCTTCCGATACACATCTGGCCCGAATTGCGCCGCCCTCTGGATTGAACCCAACATGAATCGTGTCACAGCCAACGGCGGAACATTTGCCTGGATCGTTGCGAAAGTGAAGGAAACATGGTGTCACTTCATGACGGTAGTCGGTGTTTCTGACGGCACAGCTTCACATTTCACGTCGTCAGCCCGCTTTCGTGAACCGTTGGAGCCGGCCATCACACCAAATGTGCGAATCGCAGTTATGCCCATCCGATTGGAGCATCAAGCGTGAAGAGATCTCGCCCTGGTATTCTGGCCGTTCGGACCGTCAATGACTACCGCCGACGAGATGTCTTCGGCTTTCTCGGTGTGCGTTACTACCTTGACAATATCGCTTCACGGTCCGATGACTGGGCTCACCGTGTGTCAATTTCACTGGCAATGACCAAGTCGCAGCCAGGATACTTCAATGCTGAGCACTTCAAAGAGCATACCGAAGATGGTGGAATCGAACATCGCTCCATGTTCATTCCCGCGCCAAATGAGTGTGTTGCTGAAGAAGTACTTCTTGCAGAATGCGCAAATCGTCTGAACGTATTCGGAAATCCAGATTGCGTGTATAGCTACTCCTTGAACAAGCCCGACTCGCGAAGTGGAGCGTTTCTTCCGTATACCTATGGGTTGCAAAGACGTCAGACAGCGATCGCGAAAGCGTGTGAAGCGGTTCCAAATGGAATCGTCCGATACACTGACATCAAGAAATTTTATCCCAGTGTAGACATTGAACTGGCGCGCGCCGCTTGGAATAGACATTGTCGTGAGGCACAATTTCCAGAAGGGCTTACTTGCCTTGGCGGACGGCTCATCGAGGGCCATGCAGCTTCGGGATTACAAGCAAATCCCGCAATACTTACTGGCCCGATGTTCTCACATCTCCTCGCTAATCTCGTGTTTCGCGATATTGATCGCGAACTGTCGAGCAGCTTGCCTGTGGCTTACTTTCGCTATGTAGATGATATTGCTCTCGTCGGTGAGAAATGTGCTGTCGCTCATGCACTTAGCATGGTGAGGGAGAGGGTCACTTCGCTGGGTCTAATGCTTCATGAAGATGGCTCCCCAAAGAACGTGGAAGTTCCGTGCAGCGCATGGCTCACAAGCCGTGACGATTTTACTGAAAGAAGAGGCGGCATTTCATGGATGCGGCTGATCGGCAATCTGAAGCGTTACCTTTTGCAACATCCTGAGCACAAGGAACTGCTCCACAATGCGTTTTTACAGGAGGGTTTCCGGATTCCTGTTCGCGACTATTCATCAGTCATTCGTGAACAGGACTTTGCCCACCAGATGCTTCGGTTTGCTCCTTGGAACTGGTTCAGGCGAAAGGCGCAGAGCCTGTCGGTCCCAGTGATCGTCCAATTGGCCAAAGGACTTCGAAGCCGTCTCGATGTCGAGTTCCAACAAATACTTGAAGGGGCAGCCAGTCTGACGGGCTATGAGCGCAAGCGTCGCATCTCAAAGCTGAGATACTGCATAGCACGTCTTGTGTATCTCGCACCTGAGGAGAGACTGTTATCGTTGGCGAGTGGTGCAGCCGCGTTGCCGGAACTGTTCTTCCATGCTCAGGTCATGCAGCCCGTCGCAAGCCGAAAAATCGATCGAATTCTAGCGATGGGGACAAACGCAGCCCAAGCCACGGCCCAACCGCTGAGGGCAGCAGGTGGTGAAGCCATCTCGATGAGCACTTCATTTCAGAAGGCGAAAGAGCAATCCCTCGCCGTGTTTTTGATGAATGGAGTGTCCGTTCAACATCCAATGCTCATACAGAGCCCGGAATCCGAACTGATTCGTTTCGCTTCCCTTGGTGCGGATCGTAAAACGATGAGAAGTGACAACGCTTTCCTGCGTGAGGTCGCGTGCCTTCACGGAATTTCGGATGAACCGAGGCATGTGGGCGTATTTGATTGTGCATTTGACGAAGACGAAGCTCTTTCTATGGATGCCGTGACACAGCTTCAACAGTCGATTACGTGAGGGAGCAGCGCAGATTCGCATCGGCTAAATCGACCGAAGCCGGTACAAGTCGCAATTGTAGATGAAATGAAGCTCGCTGCCAGCAGTCACGCGCGCCGCGGACGGCTTGCCGCCAGCATGTACCGGTGGGCTGGCACTATCGGCAGCGAACGGAACCGGATGGCAACGCAATCCCCTCTTTGGCTTCCCTGTCGCCAGAGGCTTCATCGTCCATCCTCCATGCGGGGCCAAGGGCCTGCCGGCCTCACGGGGCGAGCCCCGATGGATGACGGACGACGAAGCCGGCGGGAGAGCATTCCGCCGCCGCCAGCTCGCGACTCAACTCCCCTCGCCCGTCCATCCCGAGGCTTTGTTGTTCGATTCCGAAGGGGTCTCGTCGCCCGTGTCGGGACGACAGCCTCCGACTCCGAATGGAAGTCGCCGACTGCCAGCAAGTTCGCTAGACTACAACACTCTGCGATGGGGCGGACTGGCGGGAGCGAACATTGCGTGGCCAAGCGAAGCACGAAGAAACCGGGGCGAAGAACCAGCGGCGAAATGGCCACCATTTCAACCGTCTCCTCTGCTTTGATATTGGATCTGCGGGAACTGATCGGGCAGGCCCGTCAGGGAGTCGCCCAGGCCGTGAATTCGGCGCTGGTGCTCCTGTACTGGGAAATCGGCGCCCGCATCCGCTCTGACATTCTGAAGTCCGAACGGGCGACCTATGGGGAAGAGATTGTCTCGACGCTGTCGAGACAATTGAGCGAAGAGTTCGGTTCCGGCTACTCGCGGCCGAACCTGTTCCGGATGACCCTCCTGGCGGAGATGTTCCCGGATCGGGAGATTGTCTCGACACTGTCGAGACAATTGGGCTGGAGTCACTTCGTCGAAATCCTGCCGCTGAAAGATGCCCTGCAGAGGGAATTCTACGCCGAAATGTGCCGTGTCGAGCGGTGGAGCGTCCGGACGCTTCGCGAGCGGATCAACGGCATGCTGTTCGAGCGGACGGCGCTCTCCCGCAAGCCCGAAAAAGTCATCGAGCAGCAACTCGCGACACTGCGAGAAGAGAACCTCCTGACGCCGGATCTAGTCTTTCGCGACCCGTATTTCCTCGACTTCCTGGGGCTGAAGAACGCTTATAGCGAGAAGGATCTGGAAGCCGCGATTCTGCGGGAGCTGGAGCAGTTCATCCTGGAATTGGGATCGGACTTCGCCTTCGTCGCGCGGCAGAAGCGGATCACGGTCGATAACGAAGACTACTACCTGGACCTGCTCTTCTACCATCGCCGCCTCCGCCGTCTGGTCGCTATCGATCTGAAGCTGGGAAAATTCCAAGCGGCCGACAAGGGGCAGATGGACCTCTACCTGCGGTGGCTGGAAAAGTACGACGTGCAGACGGGCGAGGAGCCTCCGCTGGGGTTGATTCTCTGCGCGGACAAGTCGGACGAACATGTCGAGTTGCTGCAACTCGGGCAAAGCGGCATTCGCGTCGCCAGCTATCTCACCGAGTTGCCGGCTCGAAAGCTGCTCGCACAGAAGCTGCATGCCGCCGTGGAGCGAGCCCGTGCCCGGTTTGAAGCCGTTTCGGAGAATGAGACGAAAAAAGCAGCGAAGCGGAAACGCACTCGACGTTCCACCGACTGAGCGCAGCCTTATCCAGCAAGGGAGCGAGCATGGCAACCGAGTTCGAGCGAAAAGCCTCCTCGGGAGGACTCACCTTCTCCGCGATAGAGCTTGAAGGTGAG
>CAYMXM010000064.1:3808-4084 GCA_964394065.1 uncultured Pirellula sp.
TGCTGGCGTTCGATCTCGATCCGGCCCAGGCGACGGACGATTTCGTTGGGTTCGCCGTTGAGGTTCAATACCCCGGCTCAACTCACTGGGGAGCATTGAAGAACCGGCTTCACTTCGATTATCCGCCCGTGGCCGAGCAACCACGGTCGTTCCGTTCGACGGAGGCTCCCTTCCAGAAGTTCCGCTGGATTCATGTTCCGACCGAGGTGCAGCCGGGCGAGTTCCGTTATCGCGTCACAGCCCGCTACATGGATGCTGGTGGGGCTCTTCGCGATG
>CAYMXM010000064.1:4094-10197 GCA_964394065.1 uncultured Pirellula sp.
GAACGTCGGATTCACTCGCAGCTTCGCCTCGTCGCAAGCGTATGCCAACCGGTTCAACAATGAAGTCGGTAGGGGATCGTGCTGTCGAACAGGACATCGTTCGCATCGATTGACTTCGTTTCGAGTTCCCCCAATCGGTTTGCAGCCGACAGTGGATAGATCTTAATCTTCTTGCCGTACTCCACGGCCGCTGAAACGCCTGCATCGCTGCGATCTTTGAGGATCGAGCGCAGCAGTCCGTATCCTTGATAAACCTGCGACCGCAACTCGATGTACCCATCGGGAATCTTCTCTTTGTAGTCAGGCGGAACGATGAGGTACTTGCCCCCCTTGCCTTTATCCACGCCAGCGGTGCCGACATCCTCCAGCGGCAGCTGCCACACGTCCATCAGGCTACCAGTGATCGATCCGCCTTCTGCTGGCGGGATTTCGATCACGATCGGACCGGCGTCCTTCGTATTCCAGAAAGGCATGAAGTAGATCGCATCGGGGTTCGGTGTGAGCGTCTGATTCTTCCAATCCAGAGGCTTAGACCAATAGACGAGCTGATTCTCGCCTGCCCCGGCCTTCTTCGCGGCCTGGAGCATCAGGTCAGTATTCACTGCCGGGATACCCCAGATCGCAGCCTCAACGGCCCGACGGTGTAATGCCCGCTCCGCTAGCTCAGCCGCGGCGATTGGTGCGCTCTCTTGAGCGAGCGAAATTTCAATGGAATTCAAAGACAGACCGATGGCGATGAGCATTGCAGCCCGCGCGGTGGAACAACACATGACTCACCTCCAAAGTCCGAATGGGAACTCGAAATCGTCGATTGGGTCGCGACAGTCAGCCACGAATTGCGACCATCATTTTACAGGGAAAAACCGCCGATACGAGTGAGTCAGAAGATCCCTATGACTGGCAAGTGCCAATCCGATCAGACTTTGCATGAACCGATAAGCACCGATGGGCGGCTGGTGACAGGTCAGAATCCACAATCCGCCAAAGCCACCGCCCGACAGGTTGCGGCCCTCCTGTGATCTCGCTTGACGGCCTGGCGCCCCTCTGTGCCTTTAGCCGCAGCGGTTCCTAACGATTCGAGCGAGCAGTGTCGTGGCGGATGGTTTCGAATTCGTACCTGCGCGGCATACTAAAGCCGCACACTCTTGAAAGAACGAACTGCACACGGCTTCCAAAAGTTCAAATCCAGTCGACAGCCGCCTTTGCAGACGGCTTCAATACAACTCATTACGAGAGAGCGAAAAGACCCAGGCGAAGGCATTCAGCCTTAACCGGGTCAGTCGGGGTGACAAGACGGCAATTGAACTTTTTATCGCGGGCATCCGGGGTTGGGAAGCCGGACTGCGGCGGCGTTTCGTCCGTTGACTGTGGGAATACACAAGCAGTTTGCTCGTGAGTTAGCGGTTGGGAGATGCCGCTAAGCGCTGAGAAAATCGTCGAAGTACTCTTCGAACTTTGTTGTCAGTGCGCCATTTGCTCGGACCCGTGCCATGAATTTCGGGAAGTGATCAACGATCGTGCGAGTCAGCAGATGTGGATTGACGCGGTATTTGGTGATGGTGAGCGCAGCATTCGCAGGGTCAGGCTCTGTCTTGGTTTCGAAGTCGGGCGAACCTTTGTCGTTGTGAATCCAAAGCCCACTCTTCGTGTAGCCGACGTGGTACAGACCATTCCGAATTCGATCTCGGAACTCACGAATGGGTTGGACGTCCGGATTCGGCGGTTCTTTCCCTTTGGTTCCAGGCGGATTGGGGATCTTGTCCTTGTAACATCCGTTAGAGGGTCTGAACGCGGGATAAACATCACAGAAGCCGAAGTTGAAATCCTCACTGGATGTGCCGCTCTTCTTGGAGTTCGAATTGAGGGTCTTTCCGATCATCTCGAAGCATGTGAAGGACACCGTGATCATCCCATACGCGGCGTGCTGCCAGACCGAAGGCTTTGGTGCCGCATCGATCTCGCGAAGCATTGCGACCATGACGCCAAGCGTCCAAACGTCAACACGGCACTCAAACAAGTCGAACTTTTGCGCCTTCGTCCAGGACGGAGTCAAGCTCTTCCTCAAGTCCATCGGTGCGAGGATAACTTCCCCAGTATCGAAGTTGATGTACTTGCTCGCTCTGTATGTCACGGTACTTCTCCCGAATAGTCGTCTGATGAAGTCTGCTAGTCTGCTAGTCTGCTGCACACTGGAAATCTCCCGCACAGTTCTGACCGACATCCCCTTGTACGCAAGTGACATAGCGACGGATTTGGAGATTGTGCTCGGAATCAGGTGGCAGAAAGAGTGACCGGCGGACTGTGTCGATCACGGAGAGGATGCCGTGTCCGTCACGAAATCAGAGAGGGTATTTTCAAACGGAAATGTATTGTTGGTTTCCGGTGAAACTAGCGACCGGACTTGAACTCAACAACCTGCTATTGAACAACGAGTTACAATAAATGGCCCTGCTGGCGTGCTCGGCATTCTCGGTCACTTGAACCCTCCATTCTAACGGAGTTGGTCGACTTGGAATTGGTCCCAAAAGCTAAGTTGTTGTGCAGATGCAACTGCAGCCGTCAAAAGTTCGGTATCGCTCGCCGGGGTGTCAATGATCGCAGAAAACTTGGACGTACATCGAATCGCGGTCTCTCTAGCTAACCCAAGTTCGATTAGCCGTCTGCTATCTGGTCGGTACGCACCTAATTCGATGAAACCGAGAAGCGGGTTTTCCAAATCCTGCATCATTACAACGGGGCGGATCAACTTTGGCAAATCATAGACAACTGCGTTCAAAAGAAGTGCCAATCGCTTATCAATCACTTCCCAGGTCAGATCTTCACCCTTACTCACCCAACCGATAATCTCCTTCAATGGACGTTCAGTAGCCCATTTCTGCGAACAGATCGCGACCCACTTTATGTATTTTTCGGGTACATCTCCGAGATACCGAAAGAAATATGACGGAGTCAGCTCTGAAATTCGCTTCACGACCGCTGTCAGATTTGCGACCAAATCCGAATGAAATGGGGTTTTGGGGATTAGGGGCAACTGATTCTTCGAATTGGCTCGATGTAGTATCTCTAAGTCTAATGGGTCCCATGTTGGGTTCCGCTCAACTATATCCCGCGCGACATTGAGTCGGGCGACGATCGCGGAGATACTGGAAAACTCGTCATCGCTCAATGAGATCCCTACCCGAGACAGGCGTGGCAGTGCGCCTTCTCTGTACCGATAGATACTCTGGCGGATGTACGTAACCAGATCACTAGCCACCCGATCGTTGACGGGGTCAGCGCTGCATAGTTGGTCAATGATGCCGCTTCGATGCTCATCAAACCGACGTCCATATCCCGAAGCCACACTTGTTCCCGGTGCACTAACGTAGTCGTCACGCTCTTGCTCTGGAAAGAATGACTCATCGAGTATCAACGCGCGGCCGACAAAATCCTTCATCAAACGCCCGGCCCGGCCCCGCAAGTTTGCAAATTCGTATGCGGTGAGAGTCGCAGCATTCTCTCCCCGGCTCAGAAAAAGATTGGGATTTCTCACAATGAGATTCTTGGCCGGGAGATTAATGCCTTGCATCAGCGTTGTGGTGCACACTATGGCGGAAACCCACTGTTGAGCAAACGCATATTCGACAGTCATTCGTATATGGTGCGGCATTTTTCCGTGGTGGAAGCCGATCCCCTTGCTGAGAGAAATGGCTAATGCATACCGTTCATGTACGGTGTCAGCGACATACTCAATAAGGCTTGACGCCTGTTTGGCATTCACTGGCAATTGGATTCGGCCGGCAATTTCTATTGCCGTCTTGGTAGCTTGCTCGGACGTTGGGGAAAACAGCAGTGTGCCATGGCCAGTCGTCAGTTTCTCCGCAAGCTCTGACATCAAGTTGTGGACTTCTGAAGAGTATGCCTGCTTGCTGAAAACGGCCTTCTTCACAGCGTCAGCGCCTGTCAGTTCGATTTGACGTCTCTTCGATGATATATCCACGTATTGGTTCAGAACAGTTGTCTTCTTTTTACGTTTCGCACCTTCTTGCGTGAACGAGTAGGTGATGTTCACAACCGGCGGTAAGCCCGCGCTGACCGAAATTGCAGAGGCGCCAAACAGGTCTTTCGCGAGTTGTCCTATGTTTTCGACACGCGGACCGCTGATGACAATCTTTTTGGCATCCCGTGAAGTCTCAATTTCGTGAATAACTTCAAGTAGAGTGTGAGCGCGTTCATCATCCTCTTCTGTAATACGTTCAATGTTCTGCACTTCGTCAATTATGACAATCTGGCATCCCTTCAGTGCGCCGGGATGAGCAAAAGCAGATTGCGCCCGCTCCTGAGTGAGAACGAACACGGCCTGCCTATGACCCACAGCGATGCCGTCGGAATAAGATTGGTAGACACCCACGTCCTTCATCCCAAGGTGCGCCGCCGCCTGTCGCACGTCACGAGAAACCTGTTGGATAAGGCTAATCGTAGGTACAATGAAAACGGCAATCCCAGGCGACTTGTGCAGCGTGTCCAGTAACTTGTATATGAGAACATGTGACTTACCTGCAGAAGTGGGCGCAGAGATCCCGATGCGGCGGTGTTCGTCAATGGCACGCCAAGCGCGAAGTTGAAACTCAGATAGCAATAGCGATTTGATTTCGGCGGCAACAACAGTGGATTGGATGCATCTAGCCACTACTGCGACTTCCGTGGAGAAGCTTCCGAGCGTGTCAAACGTGTCATCCTCGGCCCGATAGCCGTGGTCAGTCATCCTCATTGACGGGGAGAGTCCAAGCCGACTCAACAAATTGATAATGAACGCCGGAGCGGCAGCCCATTCGTCGCGGTGGTATTCGGTCATCAGCCCACAAATGAGCAGGCTGACTCTCTGCGAGGTGTCGTCGATTTTTCGAGAGTGGTGCTCGGCAAGGTTCAGAAGAGCAGCCGCAACGTCATTCGACAAAGGCGTCGGCGTCTGCGCGTAACCAAGCACTGAAGCGAAGTGCTCAAGATCGTACTGGAGCAACCGTTCAAGCCGTGTTTCGTGTTCACCATCAAGGGGCATGGCTGAAACTCTTTTCAAACACATCGATCAGCTCATTTAACTTCCGGACAGAAAATATTATATAGTTCATTCGCGGAAGAAGACTTGCGGGAATTGAGCTGAATGTGGCGTTTCTTTTGATGCGATTGGCGTCAACTAATGTATTATCGACAATGCTCTTGAGAATATCTTCTTGACAGGTACCCGCGATCGGCCGCGAGCAGTTGTACGTGGCAATGCACACCAAGCGAACTTGAGCACCAGGAATCTCCCCCGCTCGATATTGCCTAGCAAATTCTTCAAGTTCCGGTGTCAAAAAGTCTTCGTATGTGTAGAGGTCTAGTTCACCGCGATGATTGTTGTAATGCTCTAAAACGCCGAGTGTCGCATCTACCACGGCATCTTTGAAACAATTTGACGCTCGATGGTACGTCTTCGCCTCGCCAATGTAGAGGACCGGACTCCCCCAACTTCAGCGACATGAATCGCATCAGCACCATTTCGCTCCATTTTGGGATTGGTAGTAATGGACATCTTGCGGAGCAGCGGAACAGCTTTAAAGTGGTGCTGGAGCAGATTGCAGAGCAATAGTTCCGAGAACTGACCTTTCAGGTCATCATGTCGAAATTTTTTATGTGCTCGTCGTCCCAACTCAGACCAGGCCGCTCCGGCGTCGCGGCCTTCATTGACGAAGGTCTCGACCAGTTCTTCTTGGCGCTTCTTTGAATAGACGAATGCATTCACGGTGTTCATCATCTCTCTGATGAATTCGGGGCGCATTTCCTGCAAATCGGCGTACTTGATACAAGTTGTCAAGTGTTGTTTGTGTGTCGCAAATGGCAACGGCTTCTCAACAACGTGCATCGTCTTGATGAACGCCTCGGTTCGCAAAAGCAGTTGGTCAATTGCTGGAAGTGGCATCAACTTCGCGCTGTCATACGTGGTCGATAATGAATTCTTGCGTAATGCCACATGGGCAGGGAGTCGAAGTTCGCGACGACTATTTACGCACGTTTTTGAACCAGGCAAAGACTTGCTTAAGATCGATTCCTACACCGCTGATCGATGGTCGCAATATGAGAGCAT
>CAYMXM010000064.1:10207-14818 GCA_964394065.1 uncultured Pirellula sp.
AGGGCATCTGCGAGCGCCCCATGCTTTCCACGTTTTTGCTCTTCTGCAATCTGACAAATGAGAAAGCTCCTTGCCTTCACGGATGTCGGTAAACAGTCGGTCGATGAGCGAGACAACGTCTGACGTTGTTTCACAGGCATTTCGTAAGGGGATGAGCAAAATTGGATGAGTGCTTCGAGACGGAGGCGAATCGGCGGCAAGAAATTCATTGGGATTCCGGGTCGTTACCAGAATGGCGGGCAATATGTCACCAGATTGCTGGCCATTTACATGGTGCCAGGAAAGAACCTCGTCTGCAAAATGCTCACCGACCACTCCTCGCATCACGACAGCGTTGTGTCGTGAGGCTTGATCCGCCATGCGTTGGAAATTATTGGAAAGCACCTCACCAAGCGGTTCGTACCAATTATAGTCAAGAAGATACACATAATAGCCGCGCTGGATATCTGCTGGGATTTCACCGAGAGAGTGGATCATCAGGCCCATTGATCATTATTCCTTCATTTCTCGCCAAACCGTCAATCGGAAAGCATGTCTGCCAGGTATTTGAATGGATGTCGTCAAACGAGTTCTGCACTCTCCGGGTCATACTGAAATTCCCCGATCGTCCCGTCTTTGATTTTCTGGATTGTTTCATCAATTGCAGCCAGCGGCACCAGGAACCATTCTCTGGGTTCCACTTGTGAGCCGAAGCGGTCCTTTAATTCGAGGTCCAGGCGAGCGTTGGCGAAGAACCTGTGAATCAAGGCTTCCAGGGCCTTCCGGTTGATGTTGGCCAGCTTGTATTCCGCCACGATCTCCACATCTGACAGCAGGTAAGTCGGGTCTTTTCTGGCGTTGGCGATCCGCTTTTTCACGTTGCCGCCGGTGACGCCGATTTTGTGAATGGCTTTGCGGTGTTCGGTAACGAAGGGGTGATCCGACATGCTCCTGAGAACGTAAACGCAGCCGGTGGCCTGATCCCCCTCTTCCTCGTTATCCAGGAATAATGGTCCGACATGCTCCCAATCGGTAATCCGTCGGCTGGATTTGTCCTTATACAAAGCCCGTTGCAGGGAACGGAGCAGCAGATCGCTTTCGGTGCCGTTGTCGTAGATCACTCGGAGCCTGCGGTCCTCTTTTCCGTAATCGGTGACGAACTCGTCTCCCAGCTTGGCCACAAACACTTTCTGGCCGTCCAGAATAAAGAGGTGTCCCTCTTTGATTGCTGCCTTCTCCCCGTATTTCACGGTCTTGCGTTCGCCAGCATCCAGTTCCTGCTGAACAGTTTCGAACAGGGGCTTAAAAAGATGAAAATCCGGGCATGGGGTTCTTTGGGCGATCTCCTCAGCAGCGTTGATCTCCGCTCGCGGCCGGACGTGGACGAGGTTTGAAATGTCACAGCCAGAAGAAGAATCAACGCCTAATGCGGTTAACAGGTCTTCATCGTCCTGCTCCTGGTCATCAGTAACTGCGGAACAGTTGCCCTCATCCCCCAGCAACCCCCGTGAATCCAGGTCTTTCAAAACTTCGCGGCATTCTGCGGATTCCCTGATCCGGTCGAGCCGGACGGCATATAGCCGCTCGAAGATGTCCCGGCCTTCTCCATGCTCCGGGAGTCTGCCGTGTTCCTCGGCGAACCGTTCGATTTCCTCAAAACCGGCGATGATGCGTTGCTCTTTGGGGGTACGCCCGCCCGTTGACACCGGTTCGGTCTCGACGCCCAGTTCATCCAGTAGATCCAAATCGTCGTCGGTGACCTGTTGTTTTTTCTTAGCCATTCTTGCTCGCCCTCGCTTCCCGCTGGAGAAATGCGATTCCCTCCGCCATGCGTTTTTCCCACGGGTCAGCAGCGGTCAGTGAAGGCAGCCGTCCTTTCTCTGCTTTGAATCTCAAGGCCCGTTTCGCCAGATCGCGAGCTTCATCCAGCGTCATCGTCACTTTCTTGGCGGTAATAATCTCCGCCACCTGCCGAAGCCGTTCTTCGCTCATTGACTTGGCTAGAATCGCATAGGCTTCGCCGAAGGGGTTGATACGGTCAATTAGGTCGATGTCCAGCTCTTTGACCGACAGAGCAAATTTCCGCACTCCATCAATGAGAGACGTATTGCGAGATTCACTGCTATCGGCTTCATCAAGAGCCTTCTTCGCCTGTTGGACGAAGTTCAATGCGGCGATGGCATGTTGGCGAACCGCATCCTGGTCCTCATCATCCAGATTGGGAAACTTCTCCTTGATGATCTTCCCCATCCGAACCTGGGTCAGTTCCTCCGGCACCAGTTCCTCATCGAACAACCCTCGTTCAATGGTCTGTTTATCCTGGACAAACGCCGTCACCAGTTCGGTCAAATCTTCACGGCAGATGCGTTCTGCCTCCTCGCTCTTCGGTTCGGCCAGCCCTTTGATTTCCAACTGGACCAGCCCTGTCTGGGGATCAACTCCCACATTGCACTTGTGCGGATCGTATCCCCCGTCTCCGTAATCGAAGCCTGGGGTTGGTTCACTGGTCGGCTTTTTAGGACGGAACTCAAAACGGGGCGCCAGCACCTGTTCCATCAGGAGGCTGGCTGCGATGGCTTTCAGCGTATCATTGACTGCCTCAACAACAGCCGCCTCCGTGGCGTCGGGTTCTGCGATGAGATTCGTGAATCGTGCCCGTGTTTTTCCGGGAGCGTCACGGGTAGCGCGGCCGATGATTTGCACGATTTCCGTCAGACTCGACCGATAGCCCACTGTCAGGGCATGTTCACACCAGATCCAGTCAAAACCCTCTTTGGCCATCCCCAGGGCAATGATGATGTCGACATGGTCCCGGTTGTTCTTCTGGGCCGGATCTTTCAGGGCGGCCGAAACCTTGTCCCGCTTGCTGGCATCGTCATCGACCAGGTCTGCAATCCTGAGAACTTTCCCATCGTTGGTCTTCACCAGTTGGAAGCCGGTCTTTGGGTCAGTTCCCTGCCAGTCTCCCAGTTCCTCGATGATGTGTTCCACTTCCCGGATTTTGTCCTTCGTGCTCTCTTTGGAGTTCACGTTCGGAATATGGAGAATTGTTTTCTCAGCGGGGTTCAGGACATTCAGGATTTCGTCCGTATAGCTGCCGGAATAGAAGAAATATCCAATGTCGAGTTGCTTCAGATATTGATAACCGTTGAGCTGCTCATAGTAAGTGTAAGTGACGGTTTCAAACTTGGACTCATCGTCCGGGTGTAGTACAGCCTCGGCATCGCCACGGAAGTAAGAACCGGTCATCGCCATCAGATGGGCCTTGTCTCTGGCCACAAACTGACGGACATGTTCCCCCAGCCGGTTGTCCGGGCTGGCAGAAACATGGTGGAATTCATCCACTGCAATCAGGCGATCATCGAAAACCTCCACGCCGAATCGATCGACGGCAAAGCGAAAGGTGGCATGTGTGCAGACCAGCACCTGATCACTGCTGTCAAGGAATGCCTTCACCGCATCGACTTTCCCCCCGTTGTCGCCACCGGGAGCATTGCAGAGATTCCAGTTCGGTTTCACTTCCCAGTCAGCAAAGAACCCGAACTGGCTCAGCGGCTCATTGTTGAAGCTGGAGCCGATGGACTTTTCCGGAACAACGATGATCGCCTGCTTGAGTCCCTGATTGCTCAGTTTGTCCAAGGCGACAAACATCAGCGCCCGACTCTTTCCTGAAGCGGGAGGCGACTTGATCAACAGGTATTGTTCGCCCCGCTTCTGCCAGACACGTTCCTGCATTGGTCGCATGCCGAGTGCGTTCGATTTCGTCGAACTGCCGTCCTGGGCATATTTGACGGAGACGGAGGGGATGGGATTACTCATTTTCACGGCCCTTCGGCTTGTTTCTCTTGAGGTCTTCTTCCAGTTGCTCAATCTCCTTCAGATCCTCCGCGTCGGCGGCAAGTGCTTCCGCTTCCCGCCGGTTCTGGTCGAAGGTGTCGAATCGTTCATGAACAATCCGCTTCATGTCCTCATGACTTACTTTGCCAGCCCCGTCCAGCACCGGCCGATCGTTGAATTGCAGCAGCTTGTCGACATTATCCCGCCAGAAGTCGAGAGTCAGGTCGTTTCGCTGTTTCACCCGTAATTCCGCCTGTTCCAGAAAGATGACCACCAGACGGTTTAACGTATCAATTTCATCCTGGTTCAAATAATTTTTGGCGGTGATCACATCCTGTTTGCGGACGCGCGAACCCTTCCAACTGGTCAGGTTCATATTCGGCTGGTTCGGATCTGCCCGTTTGACGACCAGTTCGGCAGCGGTATTGCGGGTCACTGCGTAGAGGAGTTTGTTCTGCACCTCAGCGAAAAACAGCATCGTTTCCTGTTCGCGGATTTTGTAATCCGAACTCAGAGCAAACAGATCGCGGACTTTCTGGTAGAACCGCTTCTCTGACGCCCGGATTTCGCGGATACGGGCCAGCAGTTCATCGAAGTGGTCCCAGCCGCCGGGATTTTTGAGGCGTTCGTCGTCCATGACGAACCCTTTGACGATGAATTCCCGCAGGTGGGTGGTTGCCCACTGGCGAAACTGCGTCCCACGCGGGGAGCGGACCCGGTAGCCGATCGCCAGAATCAGGTCCAGGTTGTAGTAGGAAATCGTCCGTTTGACGTTCCTTTTCCCCTCAGATTGAA
>CAYMXM010000065.1:0-6891 GCA_964394065.1 uncultured Pirellula sp.
CCCGTGGCGTAAGCGAGGGACAGCGCTGGCAACCAGACATCCATCCCAGGTCTCACAGCACGCCCTTCGTGCCTCAGGGACGTGCTGAGACATTCCCGACAAGGGGCTACGTGCACTCGCGACGCTGTCCCTCGCTTACGCCACGGGTTGTGATGGGGGACGCTTCGCGTCCACCCTCTTACCACCGATGCGTCAGGCCAGGCTCGTCCCCCCCCCTAGACGGAGGGCAACAGGAAAACGCTAAAAATGCCTATTAATCCAAACCAACATGGGCGAGACGTCCGTATCACCCCACTCCAAAATCGGGAAGTTATTTCGGGACAGTTCCCTAACAGAGCGATTGGGTTTATCCTTCTCTTCGATGGTTCGGGGAAGTTTTCATCGATCGCTCGCGCTATCTGCCGAACCAGAGCCAGGCAGCGATGAGTAGAGCAATTACGGAAAGCAAAGCGAACAGCCAGAGGGGGCGGGAAGCGTGTGACGGGTGTTTGTCGGGAGCTGGTGACCGATACGTTGGCGGGGTGGTTTGGGCATGAGGTTGCGGATCGGGGGCTGTTCGGATTTCGCTGGTAGGAGCGGGGTCAGATTCTGATGGTGTGGCAGACGATGTTTCGACGCGTGGCCTTCTGACTCGTTGCAGCTTTCCGTGGATCGCGCCTGGTCGGGGGGATGACGGGTTGTTCGGGGAGGTACCCTGCGCGGTGGGGAGTTTCTGAAATCCTAGTGCCAACAATTCCGGCGGTGGCAGCGAGCGATCGGGGCGAGTCGGGAAGGGCTCTTCCCAGTAGAGCGGTCGAATAAATTCGGGGCGTCCTAACGATAGGGCATAGCGCCAGTCTTGCTCCACCTCCGGTGAGTCGATCGCCGAATGCGACCAATAGAGTTGAAATACATCTGCTGAGGCGATCAACCGCCGCCGTTCAGCTCGACTTATTTGCGCTGTCTCCTCCTGCCATTGCTGCGTGAAGAAGGTATCCTGCAATAGTTGAGCATAGCGCCGGAACTCCGAAACCACCGCGAGGTCGGTCCGGGAAACGCAGGCGAAAATCCGTCTGAAGCGCGTTGCATGATTCTCACCGGACAAAGACTGATGGGGCAGCGTTGCTGCATTTCGATCGACGCGCATGACGATGCTGACTTCAGCGATCAGCAGACGCCCTAAATAGACCGAAAGCCGGCCGCGAGCGAGCTGTCCTTCCAACCGGGTGGCCGCGCGCACCCGAAACTCTTCCCGATGAACCGGTTCCAGCCACCGAAACGCGCGTTGAGGAGGATTGAATTCCAACCCGTCGCCGGTCGGAACAAACGTGAGCTCCGAAGACTGTGGAATGGATTGCGAGCTGTCTGCCGTCAATGACTGATACGCCGACGACTTCTCTCCCAGAACTTGTGCCGCCTGTCGACGGACTTCATCCAACGGATCGGGTGTGTCCTCCGGAGCATCGGGGGGTAAATCCGAAAGGTGAGCAAATGCTAGAAGAGGCTCCCAGATATCGGGCGCGATCGTTTTCGGACGGTAGACGCTAAACTGAACATTGTCATGGCTGATATACTGCTCTGCTGAGCAATCGACATCCTGTTCGGCTGGATGACCGGCTGACTGATCTGAGGGGGACTCACGCCGCACGACGCGCAACCCCAGCTGCTGAACGATTCGTTCAATGGCATCGGGATCGACGCCATGTTCCCGAAGCTGCACGACAGACGGACCGTGACCATGTTTCGCCACGTCGACAAACAAATCGACCGGTGCGACTTTCGGCAGTGACGGTCCCATCTTTTGGAACTCGACCAGAGAGTCTCGTACGCAGTCCGACAACAGCGGCTGCTCCTGAAGGACGATGGGATCGACGGGAATTTCTGCGTCGGCCGGTTCGGGAAGCGCACCCGTCGGAAGGACATCCATCATCTGCCGAAGCGGACCGGACCCCAGGCGTCCCAACGCTTCAAACAGATCGCGGGTGCTGATCCGAGTCGAACCGGTCCGGCGCTTTTTGTTGTAGGCAAGAGAAAACGCGTCCTGCAGTTCTGCATCAAGCTGGTCCCAGACGGAATGCAAGAGGTTTTCGTCCAGGGAAGATTCTTCTGAGTTGATCAATGCGGAGTGAAAGGGAATGGGCACTTCCGGTTTCAATTTTTCAGCGACTACTGTCGGTGGAGGTTCGATGGATTCTGATGACAGGGCTTCAGCCAGCCAGCGTTCCAAGTCTCTGACAAAATCTCCGACCGAAGCATGGCGTTCGGAGGGATACTTTGCCAGCGCGCGCCGGCAAATTCGATTCAGTTCAGCGGGAATCTGTGGGCGAAGAGTCCTTGGATTCGGGACAGGATCTGTGCTGATCAGTTGCTGAAGAATTTCCATCAGAGGGCCCGGCCCATACGGCGGTCGCCCCGTCAGAAGGGCGAAGAGGGTCGCTGCCAAGCCGTAGACATCTGTCCGTTCTGAAATCTCGCCAAACCGACGATGTGCCTGTTCCGGTGCCATGTAGGAGGGCGTGCCCATCAACTGTTCGGTGACTGTCAGGCCATCAGCGGCTCGTAAATCTTTCGCTAGGCCGAAGTCCGTCACGACGGCTCCTCGCACAGCATCCCACAAAACGTTGCTTGGTTTCAGATCGCGATGAATCACACCGCGACTGTGAGCGTGATCAATCGCGAGGGAAATGTCAATGATGATCCGGACGGCTTCAACAATGGTAAATGGCTTCTGAGTCATCTGTTTCGAGAGATCAAATCCATCGATATATTCCATGACGAGAAACAAATCACCACTCGGGGTTTTGCCGATGCCATGAATCGTCACGATATGCGGATGCTGCGTTTGGGCCAGCGATCGGGCTTCTCGTAGAAATCGGGGGACCGACTGTGGGTCGCGTGCTGTGTCTTTCAGTACTTTGACAGCAACTCGACGGCCAAGGCTTCGTTGTTCAGCAAGATATACATCCCCTTGTCCGCCGCCACCCAACCGGTCCCCCAAAAGGTAATCGTTGAGGCTCAGTGGCGCAAGGAGTTCCGAATTATCGAGATATTGTTCCTTCGTTTCTGCTACAGAATCCTGTTGAGATTTCTGGGAAGTATCATCAGCGATCCCGGACATCGTCGCTGTTCGAGTGACCTGCAACGCATCGCCGACTTTCGGGAACCGAGCCGCATAACCGTCCCAGTCAATCGGCATCCCTTGCGATCGACGAAATTCGATTTCGGTTTGAAGGAGTCTTGTTAATAACCTAGGACCGAGAGAGCCGGATTTCTCAACAACCTCCTCGATCGACACTGGCTCTCCTCGACGAAGTGCCTGTTCGAAACAATGCACGATCTGATCGAGTTCCGGTGAGATGTCTGACGGCATGTGTGCCTCGGAGTTTTCGCCCGAAGAGAAGACGTGATCCTCATCCATGTTTTTGTACCGATCACTAAGCGGGCTAGCCGGTTCTATCAGTCACTGTCGGTTTGAGATGATGGTGACTCAGCCCGGCAGAATTTATTCTAACTGCGCCGTTCAATGCTCCGCAAGCGGTTCGCGTCCCCCAGCGAGAGTGTCCCCACGGGCCCCCTCATCCGCTACTATTGATTTTTCCTGCAACTACTTTTGATCTTGCTGTTTCAGCAATCCTTCCAGTGCCGCTTCCAGTCTTCGCATGCGGCCCTCCATTGCATTCAAGCGTGATTCGAGATCCCGAGAGTTTGCCTCGTTCCCTTGCCTTTGAAGCATCTGTTGCTGCCGTTCGTGTTCGGCTTGTTCACGTTCAACCTGCTTACGTCTTTCCGCTTGAGCCGCTTTCATGTTAGATTCAAAAGTCTCCAGGGCGTTATCTACATCCTTTCTCGGTCCGACCACCAGGACACAAAACTGAACTCGGTCCTCGATTCCTTGAGCATCTTGCAGGAACACGGAGATGGGGAGGCATATAGAAAACTTGTCCTGCGAGAGCTCCTCCCCTGTAGCTTCTTTGTAGGCTGTTGCGTTAACCTCTTTGGAGAAAATATCCTCTCCAAACCGAGTGCTAAGATTCTTCCCGTTTTTGGTGAGTTCCTGCATGAAGGTCGACCAAAGCTGTTGAGTCTCGACGGTGAGTCTCCCAAGCTTCTCATCGAGTGTCACGAAGGGATACTCTAACTGCATCTGAAATGACACCCCTTCCGTCATTCCACCGACCTCCAAGGGGAAAGTCACGCGTCCTGCGACTTCAATTTGAGTTTGCTGTGGGATTCGAAAGTGCGTAGGGACCGAGAGAGCATCCCTCGTTTTTTCAGGAATCTGAGCACGGAGGATGTCGCTGCCGTGAATGATATAGAAAAAATCGGCTTCTGCTACGATTGGGCTTTGACGCATATAAGTACTCGCTAGTCTTACAGAAGTAGCAACCTCCTTATCGATGGTCATGGTTTGCACAACGGTGCCATCGATCAGATTCAAAAAGTCCAGCTTAATGGCCGTCGTGGCTCCCGTGTCCACCATGCTGATATCGGATATGCCAACCGCTACGGGATACGATTTGGAAATACCTGTCCCTACGTATCCCGGCAAAGTAGCGATCCGGTTCCCACCGTAATTGGTTAGCGATTGCTCACGTATTCGTCGTCCCCAGTCGATAGGGGCATCTACTTGCGGAGCATGGAAAAGTTCTCGTTGATTTGTCAGGACAGACGGCATCTTCTGTACATTCAGAATTCGAACAGACTTTTTCGTTTCCGTGTCCATGACGAACGATCCGACACTCAACAGCCTGGGAGTCAAAAGGAAGATCGACCTGTTTCCATGCTCAGACTTCCAGTGGGTGGGATTTGGCTGGGATTTCATTCCATGAATATCAAGCATCCGTAGTGACTGACCATATAGCAATAGGTGGTCGTTGTCGATCTTGGTCATACCGTCAGGAGAAAACGGTAGGAAGTGACGTTGGCCATTTTCGAACTTATGATCGAAGCGGTAGACTACGCTGGCCGAAATCGGAGACAAATAGATATATTGATCGTCAATGGTTGCGTAACGCACTCCTTGAGGGAGCGTTTTTCGCGACAGAATTTTCATTGTCTCTAGATCCAAAACGATAAGATCGTCGGACCCGGATTGCGCAGGATGGCGCCCTTCTTGTCCGGGAGAGTTTCCCCATAGTAGCGCAAATTTACCGCCACGCGAAATCTCCATCCCCCTGGCTTCAGTCCCAATGTTGATCCTAGGTAAGCCGACTCGAACTAAGACGGAAACACGGTCCAACTCTTTTCCCGCCTTGTCGGTTAGGGTTAGAAGCACGTGGGAATTGCCCGCGTCACTGTCTCCCGTAGTGAGCACCAAATCCAGCTCTTCGAGACGAGCCCAGGCGGGGCCCTTTGCAATCGTAACCTTGAGATCACCTCGCATTTCCTGGTTGGTTACTCGAACAGGAACGTGAAGCGTGCTTTTGGTCTCGGCGGAAATCGAGGAGGGGGCGACGATTAGTGTTTGCAGGTCGAGATTGCCGCTTTGTGGTTCCAAAGGAACCCAAGTCGCTTGAGTACGTTCGCCGACAAAGACTAAGTTATTCACCAAATCGAACTGGATGACTGTATCAAATCTGGTGGGGCGTGCGTTACGATTCTTGGGATCGACGGGCTCGGGTGGGGCGGAAGGCGCGAGATTGAATTTTGAAATTTCTGTTGCATTGCTAAATCGTTCTAAGATCAACTCGCGATCGCGCAAAGATACAACAAGATCGTACTTCGGGTGAATGGAGGCAGATTGACCGGCGAACGTACGAACCACTCCTTGGAGATCGATCGGGAAGAGTTGATTACCGAGCATCCAATAGCGTCCAAGAAAATCCCCAGATATGGGACCAAAGGAATCATTCAGAGCAAATACCTCTCCAAAAGTAAACTCGTCTTCATTAACCCTCATCAGGAAAGCACCACTTGGATGGCTTACGGCTCGTTTGTCCGAAACGATCCATTGCCCATCGCTGCTCATCAAAACGTTCCTCGTACCACCTGCACGCCAAGTATTAGTTAATCGCTCCTTCCTAATCGCCAGCTTGGCGAGATCTATTTGAAAAACCCTGGCTTCATTCCATCTGGTAGTTGGATTGGCAAAGCAGTAAACGAAATCGTTGTCGACCTTGGAAGCGAACAGACCGTACGGGCCGTTCCCGAGCATCTGCACTTCTCCCTTCACGACGTTCTTTCGCAAATCGATGACAGATAGTGACGGAGGGGTCGTGTTGGCGACGATCAAAAGGTCCTTTTTGAAAATCATCTCAGTAGGGTCCTGCCCCACTTCAAAACGTCGGACCTCACGACCATTGGGGGCATATTCGACGACTTGAGAGCCTCCTTGCATACTGGCAAAAACGCGTCCGGTCTCCGATTGAACGGCCCAGTTTGCTACCCCGCCAGGAATCGCAAGAGTGACTGGTTCTGCCCCCCTGGTGGGCCTAACGGAGGTACACAGCATTGTTACGATACAAAGGAAGAACGCAAAAACTGACCGCTGCTCTCTGAAACGTTGCATTGCAAATCTCCCCACTACAACCTAGAAAAATTCGGGATAGCCTCGACTAACAAGGGAACTCAACAACAACCCATGGAGGCTCAAGCGTGAAGGTCATTGAGTTTACTGGTTCTTTGCAGGCAATGGAACCGTTTGCAGTTCTTCCGTCTAAGGAAGGTGTCTTCCCTAGACGCCGATTCGGCGCTCTAGCTTTTACTTCACCCAAACAGGAGCCTGGGGGAACAGGAGCCTGGGGACACTCACTTGGGATTCCCTATAAAAGGGGAGAGTGTCCCCATGCGAGGGAGTCGAGTCGAAACAGGGTGAGTGTCCCCTTGTTGGGGATTGTGGGCGGAGATCGACCGGATCATGGGCAGAGATCGGTCGGGGGAGGGGCTGAGATGGGGCGGATCGGGAAGTCGAGG
>CAYMXM010000065.1:6901-14772 GCA_964394065.1 uncultured Pirellula sp.
GGATAGGGGGGATACGCCTTTTTTAGGGGGCATAGGCGCACCGATAGACACCTTCATTCCCTGCTTTTGGAATGAGAAAGCATTGCCCTGATGGGTTTTCAGCAATGAAAGGTAAGACGAGCGACTCTACCTAGCCGAAGAGTTGCTTCCGCTGGAATTGCTGACCCGTTACCAAGGATCGAGCCTCAGAAAGGGTTTTTGCATTTCCTGCAATCGCACTGAACAACTTCCCGAAGTTCTGCGTGAGGACCTTCCAGTAGTCCCAGTCGATTCCCAATCGCTCTAAAATGGGAGGCGTAGCTGGTGGTGTGAAGCCTTGCTGGTCTTCCTTTTGCGATCTCGCGGTAAGATCTAGCAACTCCAGGTAGTCTAGTTCCGAAATAGGGAGTACTCCCTTGTCGCTACAACGCTTCTGGCTCCGACTGGTACAAGGTGTTGGATTCGTCTTTTCTTGAAGCTCTATCGGGGTAATAAAGGAGTTCTGAGAAATGGGCGAGTCGGGATTCTTAAGCATCTCGGCTCGCATCTTCCCAGAAGTAAAGTCGCTTCCTTCAATCGTTTGTGCAATACCCGCTCGAATCAGATTCAAGTCGACATAGACATTGCAAGCAAGCATCGCCTCTTGGTCTTCCAACCGAACCGCTTTGAAACGTCCTTGAAAAAACCGCCCATCGATTCCTTCTTCTAGGTTGGCTCGCTTGGCACACCGAAAAGAAAGCACCGGCGGACGACGCGGCACATGGTGTGGACACAAGCAACTTCGAGAGGATTGAATACCTCTGCGCGAGAAAGACGACTCATCACAAACCTCCGTGGGCATAACAGAAGACTTACGTGAACGCGTCCGAGTGGAGCGTGGTTAGGTTGATTAGATGGATTCCGAGAGGGGAACGCAAGTAGCTTTACGGCATTTTAATACATCTGCTCTTAGCGGTAGCGATCGGGGTATTCACGGGCTATGGTAGAGCCGTTAAGAACGTGAGAAGACGCAAGGTGAGTGTCCAAGGTGAGTGTCCCCGAGAGTCAGGTGAGTGTCCCCGAGCGTCTTGCTCCCGAGCGTCTTGCTTAGTCCATTTGCACCATGATCTCGGCTACAATAGGCTTACTAGTTAAGAGGGGTTTGTTTGGCACATGGCGCACTTCGCGAGGTACATATGGTCAAGTGCACGTTATTGCGGTATTTCATCGTTATGAGTGCGGTCGCGTTGATGCTTTTCAGTCGATCGTATGGCGATCAACCTCAGATCGATCGATTGGAAACCCCAGCTGGAAACATTGACTTGATTCGCGTTGGTAAGGGAATTGCCATCGTGGGCCGTGATATTTCTAGTTTAGAGAGGCTCGCTTCTGCACTTGGAGGGGAAGGAGACAACTTGGACGAAGGACCTGAAGTCTCGATAGAAATCAAACGTGATTTTTTTCTCAGCAAAGAGAAGATAACGTCTGCCACGTTCTGTCATTTCCTGAATGAACAACCTGTCGAACTTGCGAAATTGTACGTGACAGATGGACGGCTTTCGTATTCTGGTCGAGGTCGAGAAAGAATAGAGGGGACGCCGTGGCACTGAGACGCAAGGGTTTTCTTCACAGCGGCTCTGCGTTACCTTACTCTTGTTCTGCCACGGGAGTCAGTCTACAATGCCCAAACTTCGTAATTGCCAGTTCGGCCCGGACGATGTGCGACGTACCCGGTTAAGACAAGACGACGCGCTGTAAAGGAGCGTTGTCATGTCGTGGATTCTTCTCGTCGTTGCGGGGCTTTTGGAAACCGGTTGGGCCATTGGCCTGAAGTATACGCAGGGTTTCACAAAGCCCATCCCGAGCGTTCTAACGATCGCTGGCATCGCTGGGAGTATGTATCTGCTCGCAGTTGCCGCTCGAACGATTCCCATCGGAACAGCGTATGCCGTCTGGGTTGGCATAGGTACTTTCGGTGCGATTGTTTTGGGCATGGTGCTTCTAGACGAACCCGTGAACGCGGGGCGAATCTTCTTCCTGGCTCTGCTGATGGTGTCCATCGTCGGATTGAAAATCACTGCATCGTAACCGTTGGCCCCTACCCTCGCAGGCATCGACAGCGTGATAGCACCTACTGCCGATCGCCTACTAGCTTGGGAACGTTTGTCTTCTTCCTTGAATATAGCCCTTTTAGAACGGTTGATACAGAACATCAGCCTGGAGGATGTGATCTCGATTGCGTCAGATCTCTTGGCTGGAAAAGTGCGGTGTCGCCTCGTGGTACGAGTTGGGGCGCCGCAATGGTAACTTTGAAATGGATCTGACGCATCGGAAAGACAGAGGCACATAGAGTTTGGGAGAGTTCAAGTCAAGACTTTCGCTTTCTGGAGGCCTTCTCAAATTCAAGTCCCCAGTCGTGCATGGCGTAAAGGACTGGTTCGAGCTTCCGCCCAAGGGGTGTCAGAGAGTATTCGACTTTAGGTGGGACATGTTGGTGGACGTAGCGATTGATGACACCACATTCTTCCAATTCGCGAAGCTGTCGAGTGAGCGTCCTGGCGGAGACTCCATGAAGCAAACGGGTCAACTCGCCGAATCGCTGGGTCCCTTCCAGTAGATGGTGGATCACCAGCACCTTCCAGCGTCCACCAATTGCGAGAAGAGTAGATTCCACAGGGCAGCCAACGGTCTTCTTGTCATTTTCCCTCGGGGGGTGTTTGGTCATCGCACGCACTCGGTATTCAAAAGACATACAGTTACAAATTTGCCCATACTTGATTGTTTGGACGCACAGGAGTACAAGTCAACCACATAGACAGTCTATGTCAATCGGATTTGCGAGAAGTTCAGTTTTTCAGGTTCAAAGGAGAATGCGATGGCAAGTTTTAACAAATGGATGATCGATCCAAGTGACGCTGTCATGTTGCTGATCGATCACCAAAGTGGACTATTTCAGTTGGTGAAGGATATGGACATGATGGTATTGCGGAACAACGCCATCGCGTTGGCTAAGGTGGCTTGGTTGACTAAAACTCCCACGTTCACAACGGCTTCCGTACCCGATGGCCCCAACGGTCCTTTGATTCCGGAGATTCATGAAGCGAATCCCGATGCGGTCTACATTCCTCGCACAGGTCAGATCAATGCGTGGGATAACCCCAAATGGGTTGAGGCAATTGAAAAGACCGGGCGCAAGACCCTGATTATCGCAGGTACTCTTACGAGTGTTTGCATGGCATTTCCAACGCTGAGCGCACTGGAAGCGGGGTACAAGGTTTTCAACGTAGTCGACGCTTCTGGTAACTACTCGGCGATGGCCACGGATGTTACCGTGGCTCGTGTGACGCAGGCAGGTGCCATTCCGACCGATACGTTCGCAACTCTAGCGGAATTGATGAGCACTTGGAATCGTCCCGACGCGATGAAGTTTGCTGAGGTCATGAAAGACCATGTCGTACCACATTACCAGTTGCTCCTTGAAAGCTACTTAAAAGCGCAGAGTGTTCAAAAAGATGGGCGTGAGACCAAGCTTGACAAGTTCGAAGCAGGTCAGTCCTAAGGGGGCTGATCAACTTTGGTGACTTAGCTTTCACCGTGGCTCGGGCGAGACGCCCGAGCCACGGAGTGCGGTGGTTAGTTTTCAATTGCCACTTGCCCAAATTGTTTATGTCCGTAAGTTCCTTTTCGGTCGAGGTTTTCATGAAGGCGATTCGTAAAATCATTCGGGACATTTCTCCCCATTGGGTCGGGGATGGCTTTCCAGTGAGGAGTTTGTTCTCCTATCAAGGAGGCAATCAGTTTGACCCTTTCTTGCTACTCGACTACGCAGGGCCCTATGAATTTGCTGCGGCCGAAGCAAAACGAGGTGTGGGGGAACATCCCCATCGTGGTTTTGAAACGGTGACGATCGTTTACCAGGGGGAGCTGGAGCATGGTGATTCTAGCGGTGCCAGGGGAGCGATCGGGCCTGGAGATGTCCAATGGATGACGGCTGCTTCTGGACTCGTGCACGAAGAGTTCCATAGTGAACGCTTTGCCCGCGAGGGAGGAACGCTCGAGATGGTTCAATTGTGGGTCAATCTACCAGCAAAGGACAAAGTGTCCCCTCCGAAGTATCAAGAAATTTCGGCAGATCGGATTCCTATAGTCCCATTGGTGGACGGTGCTGGCAATGTGCGCATTATCGCCGGAGAGTTTCTTGGAACGCATGGACCTGCCAGCACGTTTACTCCAATCAACGCTTGGGACCTACGACTTAAGGGGGGCCATCGCACTACGCTATCCCTACCCGACGGTCATACCGCATTGCTTGTCGTGCAACGAGGCTCTATGACCATCAACGGCTCTGAAAGAGTGAAGGGAATAGAGTTGGTCCAATTCGATCGCTCTGGGGGTGACATCGTCATTGAAATGCAGGAAGATGCGATGGCGTTGTTGCTTAGCGGGGAACCGATCGGAGAATCGGTCGTTGGGCACGGGCCGTTCGTCATGAACACACCAGAAGAGATACGGCAGGCGTTCCTAGATTACCAGACCGGTAAGATGGGAAGCATCGGATGAACATACGAACAGATTGCCACTGGCTAGTCGTCGATGCGACTGGCCAGTAGCAACAGGCGGATTCTTTATCAGGAGATTTACATGAGCAACTATCAAATCGCTGTCATTGTCGGAAGTTTACGCAAAGACTCTATCAATCGAAAGCTCGCTATCGGCCTTACTCGACTGGCTCCTCCCGAGCTGATTTTCAAACAGATCCAGATCGACGATCTGCCTTTGTATAACCAGGACGATGACTCCAATCAGGCAGAATCGGTCAAACGATTGAAGGCCGACATCGCGGGGGCGACGGGATTGCTATTCGTCACGCCGGAGTACAATCGCTCCATCCCGGGAGTCTTGAAGAATGCTATCGACCACGCTTCGCGACCGCATGGGCAAAGCGTTTGGGCCGGGAAACCAGCTGGCGTGCTCGGCGCTTCCATCGGTTCGTTGGGTACCGCTTTGGCTCAACAGCACTTACGCAACATCTTGGCCTGCCTGGACGTTGCAACGATGGCACAACCAGACGGGTACCTTCAAGTGAAGGAGGGCTTCTTTGACGAGCAGGGAGACATCGGTCCGGCTAGCAAACCATTCCTCCAGAAATGGATGGATCGATATGTTGCTTGGGTAAAAAAATGCGTTGGGTAACGCCGCCACGGCTGCGAAGCTCAAGCCACTAGGCGAGTCAGATTCAGTTGCGTTTACCCAACACGTAGAATCTTTTCCATTTTTCGTCCCTTGGCAAGCTCATCCACGAGCTTGTCCAGGTACCTAGCCTGTTGGGTCAGCGGATTCTCGATTTCTTCCACTCGGTATCCGCAAATCACTCCGGTGATGAAGTGTGCATTCGGGTTGAGACGGGCACTCGCAAAGAATTGCTCAAAGGTCACTTTGTCAGTGATCTGCTTCAGCAAGGCTTCTTCGTTGTAGCCCGTCAGCCACTCGATCACACGATGCAATTCTTCTTTGGTTCGTCCCTTCTTTTCGACCTTTGTCACATAGTGTGGATACACTGAGGCGAAGGTCATTCTCGCAATTCGCTCATCGTGATTCATCCTTGGATCGAAGCCCCCGACAAGATCGTCAGCAAAAAAGAAGCGTCTTGATTGCACTTGACGGAATGCGGTTCTCCACTCGCGAGGTAGAGCATCTGGCCAGCCGTAAGCGTCTCGGTTTTGTTTAACGCAGTGAAGGCTATTTCCCCTTCTAGGCATTGCAGGATGATCTCGCCACGGGCTTTGTGTTCAGCGATCTCTCTGCCTGCCACCATGACAAGGCGGATGACTTCGAACTTATCCGTTTTGACCAAAGTGCGGGTTTTGCTGCTAGAAAGCTCCAGTCCCAACGGGCTGACATCGATCACGTCCCCCGGATTCGCATGCGGGATGGCCATTTATCTACTGCTCCTTAAATTCTTGGTTACGAACATTCTTCCAGGCATAACATTTTGGTTCCCGTACAGTTCTAATCTAGTTTAGCAGATCTCAATGGATATGGCGCAAACGCAGTCGTTGTGTCCATGTCGATACGTGACACTCTAGACAATACGTCAAATTTAACCGCAGGGGACGCGGAGGTTCGCAGAGGAGAACTCGTGGATAAGGTTTGCATCCCTCTGGTACCGGCAGCTCTGGAAAGAAAGCTTTGACCTGCTGGATGAGTATCTGAAAAAGGTCACCGCTAAGAAAAAGAGGGACGCTACCAAACAGAAAGCAAAAGGAAAAAATGGTCGCAAGCAATAGATCGAACGAGACCCAACCTTCTTTGAAATGGTTCAAGCACTCGATACAATGCTGTTCGTGCTTTGTTAAGGCCGCAAAGCGGGTTGGGATTCTAGCCTGCCATTCTGAATCCGTCATGAAAGGTGATGAGCCAAAACTCTATGCGACCGCCGCGACGAAGAAAAACTCATCGGAAGATGGACTTGCAGGAATTGCTTCGCGACGGGCTGCGGCATTTCGAGCGTGATGAGTTGGATGAGGCATCAGCCTGTTGCCGTCGCGTTTTGAATATTCAACAATCCAATGCTGCAGCCGTCCAGCTTATGGCTCGAATCGATTATCGGCAAGGTCGCGTAGAGGAGGCGATTTCCGGCGTTCGAGAGTTGGTTCAAAGATATCCCGATCAGGGCTCGCTGTGGAACGATTTGGGGCTGATTTTAGCCGGCAGTCAGCGACCAGAAGAAGCCGCCGAGGCCTTTCAACGAGCTGTCGAGCTGAATCCAGCGGATATGCGAGCAACCGTCAACGGTATTCATGCGCTGCTCGAAATGGGTCGTATCGACGAAGCGTTAGATTGGATCAGCAAGTTCCGTCAGCACTCAGGAGATCATTCGCTGTTGCGTCGGGAGTCGATTGGTTGCCTAAGAGCTGCGAAGCGATGGGAAGAAGCTGCCGCCGTTGCCGAGGAGTTGCTCAAGGAAAGACCTGACGACGAGGCCTTGTACCAAACGCTGGTAGGCATCCGTCGCGAGGAAGGGAATCCAAGGCTACTCTTGGAGGCCCTCGACCGTTGGCAAGCGAGATTTCCCGATAATCCAGTTGCTGAGCATTTGCGCAAATCGCTCGTTCCTGCCACGGTGGGTACGGAGCCCGAACGAGCTAGCGATGCCTATATTCGCCACGTATTTGACCGCTTTGCCGAGAACTTTGACGCTTCGCTCGCGGAACTGGAGTACCAAACTCCAGCTCAGGTGGGGGAGATTGTCCACGAGCTATGGTGTTCATTGGGTGATCCCAATCTAACTTGGCGTATTCTGGATGCAGGTTGTGGAACGGGACTCTGCGGCCCCTACCTGCATCCCCATGCTAGCTACTTGTGCGGCGTCGATCTGTCCAGTGGAATGCTGGCTGTCGCCAGAAGCCGAGGGCTATACCACATGCTGGTCGAAGCGGAATTAACTCAATTTTTCCGACAGTCTGCTGCGGATACCAAGGGGGAATGGGACATCGTCGTAGCCTCGGATGTCTTCAATTACTTCGGCGACTTGCGAGAGGTATTGTCTCTGATGTACGAAACACTCAGCCCCAACGGTGCAGCGATTTTCACGCTCGAAACGCTTGCTACGCCAGAGGGCAGCTCGTTTTCGCTCTCGACGACCGGTCGCTATCTCCACTGGCCACCGACAGTTCTCGAACTCTTGCGTGAAATCGGCTTCAGCACTGCGGATAGCCAGCCAGCGGTCATGCGCAAGCAAGCGGGAAAGGACGTTCATGGAGCAATCTTCGTCGCGAGGCGCTAGTGCGACCCTGCACGGAATCGCTCACGAGATTGATCCCAAAGTTCAGTGTGGAGACAGCGCTCTTGGGGGCTAGCCTGATGCATCGGCGCGAATATAAAGTGTTTGGGTAGTTTGGCCGACGCGTAAG
>CAYMXM010000066.1:0-14757 GCA_964394065.1 uncultured Pirellula sp.
TCCGGTTTCAAATCGCGGTGAATAACATTCTTGGAGTGGGAGAAGGCGACTGAATCGATGATCTTGTTAAATATCTCCAGGTTCTCGGGCAACGCACGCTTCCTGATCACGTGGTGCCATTCCGTCCCTTGGATGTGCTTCATCGAATAGAAGTAAACACCTTCCTGAGTCGCCCCGAACTCGTAGATCGGTGGGATATTGGGGTGATCCAAATCGGCGGTTATCTCCGCCTCATAGAAGAACTGTCGTCGACGCGCGGCATCCTCGGAGAGCTTGGGCCGCATGGCTTTAACGGCGACCTTTCGATTCACGGCCGTTTGGATGGCGGAGAAGACGATCCCCATCCCTCCTTCACCAATTTTGTCTTGAATCTGATAGTCGGCGTCCGCCGCGCGAGGGGTGTTCGCATCGGCGACCGAGCGATTCGCGATCCGTTGGAAGATGGAGTCCGAGGCTTCGAGAACGAGCTGCGACGAGGAGGTCTTAGAGCGACCCGACGTGGAACCGGTCGCTTCTTCCCAAACTCCCTTGGAGCTTTTCGTTTTGAACGTAAAGTCGGTTTTCGACTTAACTTCTTCCTCGGACCCGGCAGTGTACTGCAAAGTCGCCGTCGCATCGACCGAATCGGCGGGGAGATCGTTCAAGTGAATGGTTTGCGAAGCATCGAGATCGTCGTCCGAGGGAATCGAGTCGGCAGCGGATTCGGCGGCAATGTCCTGGCCAAGCGCCTTCAGTTGGTCGGCGCTGAGGGTCCCACTCTCCTCCACTTCGAAATCCAAATCATCCGCATCCCCGTCGAGACCATCCGCGTCGAAATCGAGATCATCCTCGGCAAAGTCCCCGTGCATGATCGTTCTGCTATCCGACCGCTGGTTCCCGTCCTCGGTGGAATCGAAATCGGAATCGATACCGGGACCGGCCCCTTGGAAAAGAGAACTGGTCGGGTCGAGAGTTCCTCCCTCACCTGGAGGAGGGAGAACGTAGTTGCAAGCCGGGCATTTCTCAGCTCCTGCATCCACAGGTTTCTTACATTTTGGACAGGTGCTCATGGGACGCTCCGGGATAGTTTCAACGATAGATTAGGTTTGGTAGTGGTGTGGGAAATTTGGGGATACCGAGGCGCATCGGAGGGAAGGGGGAGGACGCGAAGCGTACCCCCATCACAACCCGAAGCGTTAGCGAGGGACCGCGGCGCCAGCAAACGTAGCGCTTGTCGGGAATGTCTCTGGCGCCGAGTGACAAGTCCCTGAGCCACGAAGGGCGTGCTGTGAGAATTTGCATTGGGTGCGTGGTTGCCAGTGCTGTCCCTCGCTAACGCTTCGGGTTGTGATTGCGTAGCCTCGCCCCGAAGCGGGGCGAGGGGAGCGGAGATATCAAGCGTGGTATGTGCCGAGACTAAAAACACAGAAGCCCCCGTGGGCTTACACCCACGGCTATGTGCTGCCATCGCTACGCGATTCAAAATGCTCCCCTCCCCGATCCTTTGCTCGTTTGCAGTTGATTATGCAATCGGCGGCGGCGGCGATCGTTGGAGGAGTATCCGATCGATGAGGAAGGCTCGTGCGATGTCTCCTCTTTCTCCTTGCGAGAAGATAGCCAAAGCGCGCTCAACAGGAACGCAGCCGAGGTTGATCTCGGAGGAATCCAAGAGTCCTCTAGGTGTGAGATCGCCTCATCTTCTCGGAGTGAGGATGGTTGATACGAAGCACCACGATCCGGAGGTACCACCGGGGCAGGGAGGAGTCCTTCTGGAATATCTTCATAGACCCCTTCGCGCACTTCGATCATGATTTCTTCTTGATCGGAATCGGCCTCGGGGAAGTCTCGAACGGGGAAAACATCGACGATGATGATCTTCTGGTCCGGAGTGCGCAAGATGATGGAGTAGGCGCCACTCGGAGTCGTCGGGTCCTTCAGCAACGCTTGTCGAATCTTCTCAATATCCTCGGCGGTGATCGTTCCCGTTCGGAGATCTGGCATCGCTTCCTTGGGGATATGAATCAGCTCCGGTTTCTTCTCGACGGAGCTGTCGTCGACGGCGTCGCGGATCGCGTTTGCTTCCGGCAACTCGTTCAGATCAGGTTGCCCATCATGGTTTTGATCCAGATAATCCACGCGGTAGACTTCGACCCGGGCACCGGGGGCTGCAACGTAGTTTAACTCGATGCTGGGTGGAGGCATGAAGTCGATACGCTGCGCAATCTCCGGAGGGACATACTCGGGAGTAAAAGAGACGATGCGAACCTCTGGGTCTGGGAGGGGTGGGGGGGATGCGGGAATTCTCCCCCCCGCCGTGTAGACATCAAGAATCTTTGACATCTCGTAGGATCGATCGACAACCGCGCTGTTGGCGTTCTCGAAAAGAAAGAAATCCTCCCCTCGACGAATGATCATTTCCGTTGGGAGGTTGCGATGCTCATCATAAAAATCATCGAGCATGAAGATTTCTCGAATGAAATTAGCACCTGGGTTCCCCCCTCCAACGGGGTAAGCTTGGATATTACCTCCCCCTCCGACGAGTGGATGTGTATCGATATCCAACTGAGTATCGAAGATCTGAACTTGCTTATCAGCGTAACCGATAAACACGATGAAACCACGTTCCCCCGCCACGCCGTACTGAGCGACCACCTGTTGGAAATAGTGCAGATTGTCTGTAGGCGGACCTATGCCCGTCTCACTCAGGACGTCTCGAGTGGTCAAGACACCACCTACTCCGGTTCCTCCATGGTAGAAGCGGGTGACAATATTCGTGGGGGGAATCATGGGACTGATTTGATCACCAAAAGATTCCCCAAAGATAATTTGGGAATCTCCCAAGTAACTGATATTGAGCAAGCTTCCGTTCACCAAATGCAGGGTTTCTCCTGCGACGAGGACAATCCCTCCCTCGTTGCTATCAGTGCTCAGCGTTTCCACCACTCCATGGACACTGAGAGCATTGTTCCCGGTCGTTTCTATATAGATGTTGGGAGCGCTGCTGGCTCCCGCATCAACGTTCAGTACATGGAGTTCCCGATCGTTGACGACATACAGCGCATATCCGTCCGAACCATACCTAGCATCGAAGTTGTAGTGCTCTGGGTTATACCGGGAACCTGGAGCGTTATATTCTTGAAGATCGATGGTTTTGTCGACGGGCGGAAGGCTGAACTCCGACTCCAAACCATTGTCGTCCCGAAGGTAACCGATGAACTCCTCTCCCTTGTTCGCTGCGTTACCATTGATCACTTGCCAACCAGCCAACGTATGATTCGAGGTAACATTGGCGGTCAGATAGGTCGCCGATGCTCCCTTGAGATGGGCGTAGCTACCGGCATCCAAGATGAGATGGTTCGCCTCGACTCGGCTCGATGCAGCGACTTCATCGATGCTTCCGGTCGCACGCAATGCAACATCCCCTAGAAGCCCTCCATCCCCCGCGTCGATCGAGGTCAACAAGATGCTGCCAGCATTGCCGCCACTCTCGACGGTGATGTGTCCACCCGCAGTTTTAATCTCCCCTGGCGAAGTCATCAAAACACCGTCAAAGCTGGGCTCACTTACTTCATTTCTTGCAAAGACGCGAACCGTCCCCGTCTCGACGACTTCGACTTTTGCATTGATGTAGATGTCATCTACCCCATCGATCCGGATGTTCCCAACCTTGGTCTGTACCCCTCCTCCGACGAGGATATCCCCCTCATCCAACGTTTGAAGAACTACGTCTCCAGACAGACCTGTTCGGACCATCGCTCCGGGGGACAAAGAGGGAGCTTCGACCGTGAGAGCACCGGTTCCATTTTGAATCTTGATCTCTCCGTTCAAGGTGGTTTCCAGGCCATCCAAGGAAGGGGCGGTACCTGCCGTCCGTGTCGAGTTGAAGTAGACCTGCGTGAAATCGAAGTCACGACTATTTGCGATCGTCAAATCACCTTCGTTGTAAACATAGATCCCCTGGGAACTGCGTGCCGAAAGGAGCCGAACATCGGTTCGAATGGAATTGGAATTGATATCCAACTCACCAGCCCCCGGATCGTTTTCACCGATCGTTCCCCACGCTTGCATTTCCAGATGATCTGCCGATATGTTGATGGAATGGCTGCTGCTCCGAAGAATCGAGTTCCCCGCCGTGAGATAAACGTTCCCCGGGGTGCTAATGCGCCCGAGATGAATATCCGATCCAGAAGCGAGGCCGATAGCACCTCCGGCTCCAGAAGTCGTTTCGATCTCGGCATCGACAACAATGTCTCCAACGGCTCGGATGCTGATTGCACCGGAATCGGCATGAACCGAATCGTAGATACGGATCGCTCCCACCAACAGTGTTTGCAGGAGAAGGTCGCCGGCTCCATGCGCCCGAACGGGCTCGTAGATGTCAATATTCCCGCCAACGCTTTGCAGTTTGATCGATCCGTTCAAGGTTGTTTCCAATCCAAGGGGACCTGTGTCTTCGATCTCGGATGTATCTCCATCGGCATGGACCCGGTTGACGCGGATCGGGTCCACGAGACCGACGATAATTGCGTTCGCTTCACGAATGTAGATTCCCGTCGAGCTCTGAGCAACCACTCTCGCGACGTCGGTATAAATAGCGTTCCTGTTCACATCGTTGGGAGCAAGCAGGTCACTTGTACCGATGCTCCCGTCAACGGCGATCATCTGAAGATGGGTTGCCGTAATATTGTTCGTAACTGGATCGACCCCACGATCGATGTTGTTGAAAATCGAACGATCTGCGATCAAACTAACATCGCTTGGTGTGACGACTGCACCGAGTAGGATATCTCCATCATTGTCCGCGAACATCCGGATGTTCCCTTGAGCAGTAACCACGCTGCTTGGTCCCATGACAATCCCGTCGTTGCCGACTCCATCGTCTTGATCGTTCTCCGCAACGAGATCGATGGTGAGAGCGGCTTCGATGGTGAAGTTACTATAGATATCGTCTCCCGCTCGAATCGAGATGTTCCCCGATACGCTGTGAACGCCCTGGTTCAGAACAACATCGTCGCTCGCATCCAGTCGAATGTTCCCTTCCACCGAAACCGGACCCTCGACGTAGAGGTGACCATCGGAAACCGTAACGACTGCGCTCCCCTCGCCTCCGGCACCTAGCGCTGCTGTATTCCTCAGTTCCGCCAGGATGAGGTTCCCGCCGCTGGCCGTTTCATGGATACGAATCGCACCGCTAGCAGGGCCAGCGATTGAACTATCATTGATAGCGATCAGTTGATCAACATTCGTCTCCAACGGGTTGGTACTCCCAATTCCGAGTCTCGCGTTGAGAGTCACTTGAGCCCCCGTTCGATTGGCGACCAAGTTTAGAGCGCTTTCTCCTGCATCCACGATTCCGCCATTCTCGGAAACAACCCAAATGGCATTGGACGATTTGTTGGTCGTTTGAAGAGACGAAAGGGTGATGTCGTCATAAGCGTACAAATAAATTTCCGCTTCTGCCGCTCCAAAGCCGACGGAGCCAAGTACCGGCGTTGCCCCAGGGGCTCGTCCGGCGATTGCCTGCGAATCATCGGACATCTCGATCCCGCCAGATCCGTTGCCGTCAAGATCTGCGTAAAGGTAGATATTCCCCGAGATCGTCGTGATATAGAGACCAGTAGCAAGATCTTCTGGGGTAGAGGCGTCGGTGTCGTTTGGACTCTCGGTGATTCCTATATGGATCGAGCCATAAGCGTAGACAAAGACCGAATGGAGATCTGTTTGGACGAGATCGTTGATATCGATTTGCCCAGAAACATCTGTAGAAAAGAGATAAACGAACCCGCCGCTGTCGTCTCGCCCATCGTTCCCGGCGATGACGGCATCCGACACAATCATGCTACCGGAAGATTCGATGTAGATATAGCTGCTGGTGGGACCACCATAATCGATCGTTTGAATTGCGATCTCGTCACAGTTGAGATCGATCAATTCCAGCGTGCGGGTTGAAACTTGGTTGATAAAGATCGCCCCCCCCGAGGTGACATCCAATTGCTCGACGTCGACATTGAGGGTAACGTTTAGGTCTGAAATCACCAGCAGCCGAGTCGCGGTAACAACGGGCCCCAACTCGAGGATCGCATTCCCCTCCAAACGTAGATCCCCACTGACGGTAAGAGGCGTCGACCACGTAAGAGTTCCGGTTCCATCCTTGTCGACATCTGCAATCAGCGCGAGATTCGTCACTCCAGAGATTCCTGACAACGTGGAGGCATCGATATTCCCCTCCGATTGAATCCAAACGGTAGAGGCGTCGAAAACCACATCTCCGTTTGACGGAATATCCAAGGCGATCATCCCATTGGTCGCAAACGCAGAAATCGTCCCGCTAGCCACGATTTCGATCGGATTGGCATCCCCACAAAAAATATCATCCGTAACAGAACCGATACTGGAGAAGCTCGATTCGAGATAGATCGTTCTGCCACGAACATCCATATCATCCGGGGACGTGTCGCCATCAAGGATGGCTCCAGAAGCGGAGATCGTAACATCCCCAAAATCGAGATCTGCTAAGACCGAGTGGAGCGTTATACTTCCTGTGAAACTGGTCAATTCAATGTC
The DNA here is from genome assembly GCA_964394065.1 of uncultured Pirellula sp. Taxonomy (GTDB): domain Bacteria; phylum Planctomycetota; class Planctomycetia; order Pirellulales; family Pirellulaceae; genus JBKCUI01. The sequence goes on from CAYMXM010000066.1 coordinate 6,544, forward strand.
GTTTGAAAAACCAAATGGACTTAGGGCTTGCACGTAAATTGCATCGATGTCACCTCCGGCGAAAATCTGGACGTCACCATTTTGATTGATGACGTTCGTTAGTTCGATTGCATCCGACTCGAAGATATAGATGGCACCTTCACCGGTATTCAGCCCGCTCAACGACGCAACCTGGACCTCCAGTCGAACTCCCGCCCCAGCATAGACTTCCAAGACGTCGGTTTCGACCTCGATGACCCCTGCACCAGAAGGGGACTGATAAATACTTCCGATCTCCCCATCGGCACCTCCATCCCGATTAGCCGAAAGGATGACGCGGTTGCCAGTCCCCGTATCGGTAACGATGCGCCCCGACGCGAAGAGGATGTGGTCTCCAGCTTCGAACGTCAACGTAGAACTCGCACCGTTGAGTGTGACGGTAGCGTTGTTAGAAATCGTGATGTTATCGTCGATTGCTACCGCATCGTTCCCCGCGACAAACACCATGCTCGCTCCTGTGGTGATGTCAGCGGAGATTTCAAGTGGACTTTGTACGACGAGCCGTCCCCCACCCGAGGCATGCGAAACGTCAAAGACATTCAAACCGTTCGGTGGTAGAGCTCCTGGGATATCCGTAATGAAAACCGAACCTGCTCCAGGAGCAGTTCCCGTGGCTTGAAACTGCGATCGATCAGCGTCGATTCGTACTTCCCCCCCTCCACTCGTACCGATCACTCCATTGGCAGAAGATAAACGTATCGCTCCTGGAGTGCTGAGGTTCGGAGTTAAGCCTGGGGCGGCTGCGTAGAGGCTTCCCCAAGCATGGATCTGGATCGCTTGATCTCCGGAATCCCCCGCAAGGACATCGGTTAGGGTGATGTTTCCAACCCCGGTGGTGGCAACTCCCAAGGTGGTCATCTCCACCCGGCCCGAGGTGGCCGCTATCTGTGCAGTCCCCGACATCGTGATGTGTCCGAAATCATCACCCGCCGCATCACCGTTCGCATTACCGAACAACTCGATCAGCGCGTCGGCTTTGGTAGCCAAGAGGCTCCCCCCTGAACCGATCTCGATCGAATCGTCGCTTCGGAGGGTGAGAGAATCACCATGCGCACGGACCTCCCCGAATATTTGTATGTCGGAATCGTTCCCTTCGGTCTGAAGCAGGAGATTTTCCGATGTCTCGATATGGGCCCCCGAGATAAGTTCGATGTCGCCTTGAACTCGTAGGTCCAAATTCAATGCAGAGTTCGGCTGCCCTGCGCTATCGACGAGGAGGACCGAACTGTCGAGATGAAGAGTGACGTTTCCTCCCGATTCGAAATGGAGTTCCCCGAAGTGGACGGTGTCCCCGCTCGCCGTTCCGAGGGTGATCGTATTGGCTTCGAAGGAGGCGAGGTCCGCAACTCTCAAAGTGCTTCCATTGGTTGTGACGATCGATCCGATAGCATCGGTTGCATGGAAGGAAGCGCTATTCCGGAAATCCAGATTCCCGCCGATCGAAATCGTGTCGATGACCGAAACGCTACTGTCGATCCCCGGTGCCCCGTCCCCGATCGTCGCTATCGAATTCAGAGAGGTTTGCTGAACCCCGTCAATGGTCAATTGGTCGATCGGGCTGGCGCTGAAATTATCCTGCCAGGTGAACACACCTCCTCCCCCAGGGGAAAGGACCTCGATCGCGGTCAAATCTACTTTGAGTTCCCGCACGTCGTCCCCCAGATCGAATATCCCGTTTCCATTGATGTCCAGCAGAAAATAGTTGGAATCACCGGGATCCTCCCTCAGGACGACGGAATCTCCGGACGTATCTCCACTGAATTCGATCTGGAGAAGCCCTGAAGGGTCGAAAACGGCGGTTGCGGAAAGGACGCGCCGTGGCTCAAGCCGCTGAAACGTGGCGGAAAACTCCTGCTCCAAGAGTTTGCGACGCATCTGGCGAACGCGGGATTCTATGGAATTTTGAACAGCCTTCGAGATGCGACGGGCTAACTTTTTCATAGGTGTTCCATCCAATAGAAAGAGTTTAACACCAAAGAATCAAACTCAAAAAAATGCTTAATTTCGGAAGCAACATAAGCACACTAGTTTAATTCCGGTTTAAGGCACCGCATAGAGATTTGCGGCTTAGAAAAGAGGGAACCGTTGGGGGGGAACCACGGAATACACGGAATACACGGAAAAAGAAGGCTTAAGGCTTGAGGAAGAAGAGCGCTTCGCTTTAGCCTTGACCGTAGGTCAAGGATAGGTAGCCCCGGGTAGGGGCGTTTAGAACTTAGGCGTGGGGCTCGCCCCACGTATAGATGGGACAAAATTGTTTTAGAGCCCCGGTAGGGGCGAAACAAACCTGCGTTTCTTTTGTTCCGCCCCTACCGGGGCTCAAGATATTTCGGGCGGGGATAGCGTGGGCCAAGGCCCACGCCTAAGTTCGAGACGCCCCTACCGGGGCTACCAAAAAGGTGACCATTTTCAAACTCGACAATTCCACCGAGTCTCCCTAGCTTAACACCGATGCGTCAGGCCAGGCTGGGGGTGAGGGGTAGAAGTGTTAGACGCCGGCCACTCCCTTACAGCCCTCCACGAAATTCCCGAAACGTCCAAGAATCGAACGCGTTATGCGTCCTTCGGAAATCCGCATAGGCTTGCAGGAATTCTTGCAACGTATCTGCGATCGGACTCACCTCGCCAGTCTCCAACGTATGCCACGCCGTCGCTCCGTTCGGTTTGATCAGCACCGAGTCGCCACAGAGGGCCGCATAGAGAACTCTTGCATCTAGCCAATCTCCCGGAATGTCCTCATTGTCGAAGTAGTCGGATAACTTGTTCCAGTGCTTAAAACAAAACTGCCCCGCGGATTGTCCCTCCATCTCCTCACCCGCCCCCGCAAACCGTTGCAAGAACTCACGGGCTAGTGGCTGAGTTTCTGGATCGAAATAACCGACCCGCTCTTCCAACGCTTCGTTCGAAAGACCTTGCGCGATATAGATCACGTCGTACGCAACGTCCCCCGACTCGGGATCCTTGAACTGTCGCACGCAACGGACATAGCCTATCCCCTCGGAAAAGAGGACTTGGCAAGGGTAATAATCCGACAGCTGCTCGACGAGTGGTTTGAGTTCCGGGAAAGAACTTTTTAGGGTTAGATCAATGATTTCTTTCTTTTCTGCCGCGTCCAAGAAAATCAAGAATGCCTCGATCCAAGGTTCGATGGATGCTTCATCCTCGGGTACGTCGACAGGGGAAAGCATAATGATCGGAGGCCAATCAATTTCAGAATCCACAGTGGTCCTTTCTGCGAAACCATTAAAAACAACGATCAAACCAATCCCCCCCAAAAGGAGCATGAGGGTACAAGGCTTCCAACTTAGCATTTGTAACTAGCACCCCTACCCCTCACCCCCAGCCCCTCTCCCCTAAAAGGGGCGAGGGGAGCGGATATCTTATGGGACATACTATTCCTTCCCCCTACTCCCCACGATTCAGAATCAACCAATCAACCGCATCCTTCAGCATCACCTGAAACCTTGGCTGTTCAAAATCGGTCCTATGCCCCAGGGACGTATAGAAACTGACTCCCCCATTCGCACGCCGAAAGGTCCACGCAACCGGCTCCTCTGGGAACCCCTCAAGCCTCCCCGCCAACAACGGAGTCCCCTCCGATGCAATCGGGCTGACGCGGTAGAGAGAACCACCCGACACATACGGCTCCTTCCCCCAGTTCTTGACGATGGCGTGCTGCTCGTTGCCGGGAACGACTCCGATCGCAGGATGTTTGTCATTCGGATAATGATTCGTGTAGCTCCCACCCCAAGCTTCCCGATCGATCTCCGGCCAGCTCTCCGTATCCGGTCCTTCATCACTCGGCTTTCTCAAAGAAAAGGCATGACTGGCCGTTCGAATCCCAAGCATCGGCTTTCCGGTTTTTTCAAAAGCTCGAATCATTTGCATCTGTTCCGGTCGCAATGGCCGGCGGCGAGCGCTGATGACCAAAAGGTCCGCTTCCGCGATCGCATCAAGCCCCGGAATATCGATCTTCGATTCCTCGCTCCCAAAGATCCATCGCAAACGATACTCCTTACCAAGCTGACTGATGCTCCAAGGGGGTAACGTTGTTTCGGTGGAGTATTCGTCCTCTGCCATGATGAACGCTACGGTTGGGCGTTTATCCTCCGCAAAACGGAAGGGGCTCCCTCCGACGATCTGATCGCTGGTAAAGGTCGGACAGACATGTCGTTCGATATGATCGATGATCAAATCGGTCCCGGTAAAGTGACTCACGTAAGGGAAGCTACCTGGGTCGTACATCGTATCGGTAAGATCGGATAGCAAAGCAGCATTCTTCCCTGCGAGGACCATCCGCCGCAAACCGAAGGGTCTGCCGAGGACGCACATGTTGGTATGGACTCCTGCGAGGACCACATTCTCGATCCCTTTCGATTCGAGAATGTTCCAGATCTCTTTGCCGCTGTCACTGATGAAATCCTTCTCTCCATCGATAGAGACTTTCTCATGCTGAGCGCGCCAAGGAGATTTTGGGTTGCGTCCTTGTCGAACAAGTTCCTGCCCCCAAGCTTCCTTGGCATCCGGTTTATCGTCCGCTCCGCCATTGCTCTGGTCGAGAGGATATTTCCCAGCTTCTTCGGCCGGGATCTGATAGCACCACGATTCGATCTGGGAGGGATAGTTCGTCGATGCTGGAACGTTTTGGGCTCGGAGGCGCGCTGGATGCGACGCGTAGGTCGCCATGCAGCCGCTCGGCGCATGGATGACGGTAACTCCCAAGCTTCGAAGTTTGTTCTTGGTCTCTTCGAGCCTCGGCAAGAGTTCCTCGACACGTTGGACCGCCCGTTGCGAGGTATGAGAGTCCCATACATCGCAAAGGATCAGAGCCGTTTGGCTGGGAACCCAATCCACTTTCTTCTCAACGCGATGAAAGCGTCCACTCTTCTCCGAGGGGATCCGAAAAGGGGTCTGACCCTCTCCGGCATTCGCCTCCAAAGGGTCAGACCCCTTTTCGGCTCCCCTCTCAGAAGTCTCTACTTGAAGAGTTAACTTCAAAGGAAGAGTCTCCGCAGTCACGACACTCAAAATGCAGGTCAGAAAAACGGAAAATCCAGTCATGGTGATCAAGCTTTATGTTGAATGAAATGGTTATTAGGAACTGTGCCGAGATAACTTCCGTGTTTTTAGTCCTGGCACGCGTCGCGCTTTAGAACTCAGCTCCCCTCGCCCCGCTTCGGGGAGAGGGGCCGGGGGTGAGGGGTAGGAGTGTTAGAAACATCGGCCAAGCTTCTCACTCGCCGCTGTAAACTCAGACGATTCTGCGATCCCTCCGGGATATCAGAGGATGCAAAACGAATCCTCGAGTTTTCCTCTGCGAACCTCCGCGTCCCCTGCGGCTAAAAAGGAATAGATCCAGAAGGGAGGATGTAGTTAGACGCTATTCGTTCTAGGCCATCCTCACTCCCGGATCTTCCACAACTCCCGGAGATTGGCTTCTTCCTCAAAAAATGCTTCGAGCTCGGTTGCGAATCCAAGGATCACTTCACTAGCGATCGGTCCGGTACCCGATTTCACTTTCAGCGCATATTCGCCATCCCGAAGAACGTACTGTTCCAAAAAAGAACGATCCGCATCGACGATCCAGTACTCCCCCACTCCGCTAGCGGAGTAGTCGTCGAACTTCACCCCCCGATCCGCTTTCTCCGTGGAGTCTGAGAGGACCTCTACGATCAAATCAGGGATCGGAAAAGTTTTGGTATCCCATGTAAACTCGCTGGCTTTGTCGCGACCAAAAAAGACAATGTCCGGCTCGTACGCGTTCCTCGAAAAGAGGCAAAGGCATTTCTCCATGTTGACCGTCCCGAGCTTTCGACTGTCCACGAAGGTGCTTAGCAGTCGGTAGATCCAGCCGGTTACCATTAAATGACGATTTCTTGCGGGCGAATGCATAATCACCTTTCCGTCGATAAATTCTGCTTTATCACTAGGTGATAGACCTTCAATAAATTGATCTCGTTTTCGGCGATCCTCCGCCAAAGTCTCTTGAAGGATCATCAGTGCTTCTGGCAGTCGGTGAGAGTGTTTCAGCGGTTCGATCAATTGGGCTAACGAACTCATTTGGCAACTCCCGCGGTACGGGTGAGCGGGGGGACGAAGCTGGGGGCTAAACAGGTGTCGTCTTTACCGAGTCCCACGGCACGCATTTGATTGCGGTTGAAATAAGGATGGTCCACCCAGCCATCCGAGTCGAGGTCTTGCAATCGAACATGGAGGACACGCCCATCGGTGAACAAGAGGTTCACGGTGTTCACCCCATGGATCAGTCTCTCACAATCGATATCTCCCTGGAAAGTAGCAACGGTATCTCCTGCCAATGGAACGATGGCTCCGCACTCCAATCGTGGCGGAATGTATTTGCCGTTTACGATGTTCCCAAGATTGTACGCGTAGGTTCCTCCGATCGTCCGTTGCCAAGCCATCTGCTCCGAAAGAGGAGCTCTCAAGTATTCATGCATCCCGGGGACTTGCAGTTGAAGCTGTACCGTCGAACTGGAAGGACACCAGATCAGATTCGTCGAATCGAGGAGCTGAGCATTCTTGAGTTTGAGAGCGTAGACCCCCGCGAATGCAAGGGGGCCCTCGATCTCCGCTCCGGGGAACTCTCCACCGACGTTGCTGTTGGCAAAGGCGTGCAATGCGAGCCCTAGCCCTTGCAACTTATTGGCGCAGTTGAGCTTCCTCGCATTCTCACGGCATTGCCATATGCTGGGAACCAGCAGGCATGCCAGGGCAACTCCCGCTGCAACGCTGGCAAGACTATCGAGCCAAGCGAGTTTAGTACCACGCCCTGCCGATTCGAAAACCTCGGTCATCCCGCCGGAACGTTTCGCTGAAGCGCTGGCAATTTCCGCCGCCCGGGATTCGACAAAAGCTAAGGTATTCGAAACAAGATTGGAGGAAGGTTCAAACGTTTCTTCTTGAGATATCTGTACCGGAGCGAGTAGCTCTCGAAGCTCGCAAATCCGTTGTGAAAGAGTAGGATCTCGCATGACCTGTTCGTCGATGCGAGCAATCTCTTCCTCGGGTAATGCCATCAAGATGTAACCCATCAGGGTTTCATCACTGATCGGCGGATTCTTGAAGTGGGCCATGAAGAAGGATGAGGTGCAAGTAGTACGTTGCGATCAAAACACCAACGAATTCCTTAGTTCGACATACGGTTCGAAGGAGATTCGTCACTGTTTTCCATACGCATCCAAATCGAATTGAGTTTGCGGATCGCTGTAAAAACTCGACTCTTCACCGTCCCAAGGGGGATCTGAAGGATCTCGGCAATGTCTGCGTATTTCAGCCCTTGGTAGAATGCCAAGTGCAGGAGCTCTTGCGTCGGCTCATTCAGTTGCTTCACCGCCTCTCGAACCCGCTCCCCAGTTTCTTTCGAAATGGCGATCGAATCAGGAATAGGTTCGTCGCTCGCAAGCCTCTGAATCATCGACTCCTCTTTTTCCGAATTGGGAGCTGGTGTATTCAAACTCCCGATTTGGTGGCGTCGGTTGCGACGCATGTAGTCGATGGCCTTGTTGCTCGCGATCGCATAAAGCCACGGCCGGAACTTGCGGCCACTCTCGAACTGGTCGATTCGAAGATGGACACTTAAAAAGGTCGCTTGAAATACATCCTCGGCAGCTTGGGTATCGCCGAGGAACCGCTTCAGAAAGGTGTAGAGTTCGCGCTCGTAACGCCGGACCAATTCCTCGAAAACCGTTTTGGAACCGGTTTCCAAATAGTTTTGGACCAACGTTTCGTCCGTCGTGGTGCTGCCGAGCTGGGATTGTCCCGACTCGGACCAAAACGGCTCATCCCAGCTCTTGGTTTCTAACGCGGCAACCGTTCGAGCTTCGTCCGTGATAGGTGATTTATTCTGGCGATTCATTCCTGCCCGCTCCTACGATCAAATTGGCACGATCAAGTTTGGTGACCGAAATGGCAAGTATTGGTGACCGAAATGGAAGACTTGCATTGTACTCGGATCTACCGCAGCACGTCAAAGTAATGTCACCGGTTCTTCCCTCCTCCCCCAAATATTTGACATGAAATCCAAGATTGCTAGCTTTTGCTTGGCCGACGCGTAAGCGAGGCCCGAAAATCATGACCCGTGGCGTAACCGAGGGCCACCCCTGGCAACCAGGCATCCATCCCAGGTCTCACAGCACGCCCTTCGTGCCTCAGGGA
>CAYMXM010000067.1:0-14592 GCA_964394065.1 uncultured Pirellula sp.
TTGGCCGCCGTCAGCGCTGCGAGCCGGTCTCTACCTCAGGGCTGTTCAAGTGCCCTGTTGGCGCTGAGAGCCTCTCACTACCAGCGGGGGCTTGGGTAGCCCTGAGATGGGGAGTTGCAATACGTTCAATGGGGGCAGGAGCTGGAGATGTTGTTTAACGGAATGAATTCCGTTCTACATTGGCGCACCCCCGACATAGACCTGGTTCACTTCGAGTTGGTTCGTCAGAACCAGGAGATCGGCGAGTTTTCCGACGGCGATTTCTCCTCGATCGGAATCGATTCCTGTTCTCTCCGCCGGGGTTAGGGAGGCCATTCGAACCGCTTCGGGAAGGGGAATGTCGACCACTTGATGCATGTGCCGGACCATGGTGTCTAGCGCCATGACGGAACTGGCAAGCCCCCCATCTTCGGTCCGCCCCACTTCCCCGTCACTCAGAATCCACCCTCCGTCGTCAGCATCTCCAAAGAGGTAACGACCGGGGGGCATGTCGACGGCGCGCATGCTATCGCTGACTAAGCATAGCCTTGAGGAACCCTTCATCCGCCAAGCGAACCGGAGGAGCTCTGGGCTCAAGTGGCAGCCATCGGCAATCACTTCGGTGCTCATCTCAGGAGTTCCAAGGACAAACTCCAGCATGCTTCCTTGCATCGGGGTTCCAAAGCGAGTTCGAACCGACTGAACGGTGCTCATGGCGCACCAAAAGTGATCGACGTGCCGCATGCCGTTTTGGAAGGCTCGTTCCATCTCGGTCCAACTGGAGTTCGAGTGACCACAGGTTACCAGACAACCATACTTCGTTGCCATTTGGTAGAACCGATCGGCTCCCGCAAGCTCGGCCGCGCAGGTCGCGACCTTGATCGCTCCGGTATCGAAGTAGGCCTGATACTCCTCTTCCAGAGGAACGCGGCAGGCGTCCTTCCGATGGCACCCCGACTTTTCGACGGCGAAGTAGGGACCGTATAAGTGGATTCCTTCGATTCGTGGTAGCTCGCGTTTCCCAGACGGGTTGCTTTGTGCTTGTTGCACCGAAGCGATGACGCCGTGAATCTGCTCGGGAGTTGCAGTCGTCGTCGTTGGGAAAATGGTGGTGACTCCATGGCGTAGATGAGCGTGGCTTGCGATCTCGATCGCTTCGACGGTCCCGTCCATGAAGTCCGCACCAAGGCCACCGTGGACATGGATGTCGATGAAGCCAGGGGAAAGATAGTTTCCTCGGAGATCTTCGACGTTGGAGTTGGGATCGATCGGCGCGTTGCGGTCCATCAGCCGCGTGATCATGCCGTTCTCGCATTCGACGAACAAATCATCCGCCACACGGTCTCGAAGAATGATCTTGCCGTTAACGAAGGTCGTTTTCATAGGCTATCCACCAATCGTACATATCAAATAAGGATTCACGCAGATTCTGCTTTTGTCGCGAACGGGACTGTTGCCACTCCTCCGATTGCAGGATCTTGTCAACGGTCCCGGCGGGTGAGGATTCTAGCAACTTGTCGAGCACTCGCCGTTCGATTTCCGAATCGATCTTCGTGCGCCAAATCGTGACGCATCCAGGATAGTCCCGATGACTCGTCCCGTAGCACCGCAATTTCAAAATCGAAATAAGAGCGAGGATTCCGTAGCGAAGAGGAAAGGGAATCTGTTCGAAGCCATCGATCAGGACAGACTCCTTGGAACGCCAATTCCATACCGAATTCCACAGTGTTCGTACTGGCTTCGCGTGGGGTTGGAGCATGAGGACTTCGAGTTTCGCTTCAGGATTTTGACGACGGAGATACTCTGCCAACGATTGAAGAAGACTCGACTTCCCCGACCCGTGTTCGCCGACGATCAAATAGCATTTCCCCGGCGTTGTCCCTTTCGCAGCGAGAGTCTCGATCGACTCCCCTTCAGGAAACAGATAGGGAATCCCCCCGGGCTGAATGTGCCGAGTCGAGAAGGGATTGCGAGTGGGGAAGGATGATGACACAGGTGGTTTTTAAAAAAGGTTGGTGTAGATGGGCACTCTACTTCTAATCTGTGCTATCCGTGTTATCCGTGGTTAAAAAAGTACCGTCACCGCAAGTTTCTAAAAACAAATCGATCGCTTGGCGATGTTCGGCGACATCGTGGACGCGAAGGATTTGGATCCCTTGCATCAGAAGAGAAAAGGAGACTCCGACTGTTCCGAAAGCACGCGGCATTTCGCTGTTTCCCAAGAGCTTGCCGATAAAACCTTTGCGAGAATGCCCGACGAGGATGGGGCACTCTGTCGCATGAAATCGATAGGCGTTCTTGACCAAGTCGATATTGTGTTGATGCGTTTTGCCAAACCCGATACCGGGGTCGAGGCAGATCTTGGACGCAGAGATTCCCGATCGAAGCAAGAAGTCTCTTCGCTGCACTAAGTACGTGAGGATCTCCTTCACGACATCGTCGTAGGTAGGATTGTCTTGCATCGTTTGCGGAGTTCCTTGCATGTGCATCGCGCAAACGCCTACTCCTGTCCGAGTCGCGACGGCGACCATATCAGGATCGAGTTCCAGTCCTGAGATGTCGTTGAGGATCGAAGCCCCCAACTCGATCGCTGCGGAGGCTACCGAAGCTTTGATGGTATCGATGGAAATGGGGATCGAGAGGGAATCTTGCAGTCGTTCGAGGACGGGAACGACGCGAGCTAGTTCTTCCTCTGGAGTCGCGGGCTGACTGTAAGGCCGTGTGCTCTCTCCTCCGATATCGAGAATGTCTGCACCGGCATCTTCAAGTCGCTTTCCTTGGTCGACAGCCGATTGCGAGGTGAAAAATCGCCCACCGTCGGAGAAACTATCGGGGGTGACGTTGAGGATGCCCATGAGGAGTGGAGTTTTGGATAGATCGAGAACGCGGTCCCGAATCTCCCAGGTTCTGACGGGTGATGGCATGGGATGAAACGTAGGGTGTGTGAAGCGGTCGAAACGACAAAAGGAAGCTCGCCTTGAAAGATATGATTCCACGCCAACTCTATCAACCGCTACTCCCTCCATCACAACCCGTCGCCTAAGCGAGGGATAGCGTCGCAAGTGCACGTAACCCTTGTCGGGAATGTCTCAGGCGTCGGGTGGCACGTCCCTGAGGAACGAAGGGCGTGCTGCGAGACCTTGAGTTGGGATGCCCGGTTGCCAGCGCTGTCCCTCGCTTACGCCGCGGGTTGTGATTTTCGGGCCTCGCTTACGCATCGGCCAAATAGCCCAAGGCTTACCCTGAGCTGTCAAAAAGTTGGTATTGACATAGTTTTTTGAGTGTCCGGATTTATTCCCCTAGGTGCACTTCCGTCCGACCGGGGCTCGCCCCCGTCGGACAAGAAGCGAATCAGAGAACGAAACTTGCGCAAACCTAAATCCCCACAACCCCAACTTTTTGACAGCCCAGCCATAAGCCTCAAAAACCTACCTTCCTGCCGTTCTCGCGTTGGGGATCCCTTGCATCGGGGCGCGGGTGAAGAATGCGACTTCGTCGATTCCGTCTCCATCGAAGTCTCCGACGACGAGGTCTTCTCCTTCTCCTTCGAGCTTGAAGACATTGTCGGTGGCATCCAGCTTGCCGTTCCCATTGCTATCGACGATCAGTTCGTTTCCACGAACTACCGCGATCTCGTCGAGGCCGTCTCCATTGAAATCTCCTACGACGGCGAGGTCCCCAGGTTGGCCGAACTCAAAGAAGGCATCGACCCCTTTTTCGAAGCGTCCGTCCCCGTTGACATCCAATCGCCAACGCCCGTTATTGAAGATCCCGAGGGTTGCGATTCCGTCTCCGTTGAAGTCACCTGCCACAGGCTGATCGGTGCTGGTCCCAAATCGGAAGACGTGGTCGATCACGTCGGAGCGTGGTTCCCCGGCGCGGCTCCGTTGCAAAAGGCGTTCGGCTAACAACGCATGATCGCGAGGTGGAATGTTCTTCGGACGAGGGACACGTCGGTTCTCGGGGTCGGGTAGTCCCGGTTCGTGCATAAGTGCTTCGTAGTCCCCATCCCATTCTGGGCCGTAGACGCCGATGTCATCCTTGCCGTCCCCGTCCCAGTCGCCGATCACGGGGGAATCCCCCTTCTTCCCTAAGCTCGCCCAGAGATCTCCTTCATCCCAAAGACCGTTTCCGTTGATGTCGATCAACCATTCCCCGTCTTTGAATAGCGCGAGTTCGTCTTTCCCATCCCCGTTGAAATCACCTGCCAGGAGTTTGGCGCCAGCGATATCGAAGGCATCGCGGGAGACGCTCAGCGTTCGGTTGCTATTCGTGGAAACGATCGTCCAACGCCCAGCGGTCATCGAATCGATCGTCCATTGATTCGGATTGAGCGCGATCGCATGCTCTCGAACACGTTCGCGACTGACCCGTTTGGATTCTTGATGTCCACGAGGTTCCCCTGCGTTGATGATACTCAAGTGCCAGGTGTATTCTTCGTAATAGCCACCGATCGGATAATCGGTTTTCCCCTGGATTGGAGGTGCCATCACCATGACGTGTTCGAAGGGCAACGAAACCGGTCCGTTCTCGGGAGGGGGCTCTGGCGGAGGAACCGGTCTCTCGGGTGGCGGAGCAGGTGGCGTTACCGGTGGAGGAGGAGGTGGTGGGGGAGGAGGTGGTGGGGCCGCTATGACCAAGATCTCACTGAAGTTGTTGTTCATCGAGTGAGCTCGAGGATTGAGGTCGAGCATGAGGATCGCATCGTTGCGAGGATTCGAATCGGTGTTGGCGGACAACTGCTCGATGACGAAGAGCTGGCTCGGATCGTGGTCGTCATCCGGGTTGACGGCAAAGCTACCTACGGTGGAACCTGCCGCATCCCGGCCATCGACATACCCGTCCGGCTGTTCTTGATAGATGTGATAAGCACCAGGTCGGAGCCCACGGAATTCGTAGTAACCATTCTCGTCGGTAACGACCCAGATCGTTTCCGTTGCGTAGGTTCCCGGAAGGGCCGCGTTAGCCGACTTATGCTTCTCCCCAGTGCGTGTTCGGAGCTCGATCACAACCCCAGCAAGAGGCTTCGAGTTTCCGTTCCGAATCCCATCCCGAATCCCTTTGAGGACTTCCGGTGGAAGGCCATCTGGGGTCTCCAGGATCTCGCCGTCTTGGAAGACGTAGCCACTGATCATCGCCGGTGGGACTTCGAAGAAATCGAGATCCTCTTGATGTTGGCCCGAGGTGAGCTTCACATCTCGAATCAAATCGGGCTCGTCGGTCTTCGCAACCCCCGGAGGTGCTTTCTGACCACCATGGAAGTAACCCTCGGGTTGGGTTTCTCGAATGGTATAGGAACCTGGACGGAGGTTCTCAAAGCGATAAACCCCATTGCTGTTGGTGTAAGAGGTCGCGACAACCTCACCTTTATCGTTGATCAACTCGATCTTGACTCCCGAAATCACTTCCTCGTCGGGGTCTTGTTCGGAGTTGTAGTTCAGATCTTCGTAGACCTTCCCTTCCAACGTTGCAGGAAGGAGTTCGCAGAAGTTATAGTCAACAGCGTCTACTCCTTGCGGTAGCTCGATCGAACCGATGTTGTCCTGGCTGGTGACCTTCCCTCCGTGAGAGCCAGGGCGCTGGCCACCCTGCATGTACCCTTCCGGTTGGGTTTCTCGGATCGCGTAGACGCCGGGGCGGAGATTCCCGAACTCGTAGCGACCGTTCGCGTCGGTATAAGCGGTCGCGAGAAGAACTCCATGCTCGTCGAACAACTCGATCTTGACGCCAGCGATCGGAGGTTCGCTCGGATCTCGAACGCAGTCCCCGTCGAGATCGTTGTAGACGTAGCCACTCAAGGTGCTCGGCAGGATTTCACCAAAGTCATAGTCCACACCTTGTGAACCGGTCTTCAGTTCGATCGAGCGAATCGTATCGACCCCTTCGAGAACCCCGACGATCTTTCCATCCACCTTGCCGACAGTATCTTTACCATCAAGGTAACCGTTCGGTGTGAACTCGACGATCGTGTAGATACCAGGTCGCAAATTCTCGAACGCGTAGCGCCCTTGGCTATCGGTTCGGGTCTCTTGAATCGTTCCGTCGGCGTGGACGAGTTGCACGACGACGTTCGACAGGAAGGTCTCATTCGACTGGCGAACACCATCGTTGTTGGCGTCGTGGTAGACATGCCCTGCGATTTTGGCGGGGAGGAGTTCACCGAAGTTGTACTCCATCCCGAAATCATTTCCGCGCAAGACGATATCGGTGATCTGTTCGTTGACCGAAACGACCCCTCGCGTCTGATTGCCAACGCGCCCTGCCGTATCTTTCCCGTCGAGATAGCCCGCAGGTTGTTGTTTTTGGATGATCTGATAACGACCGGGAGGGAGTCCTTCAATGCGATAGGATCCATCGGCGTTGGTTCGGACCGTTTTGTTGATCGATCCGTAGTCGGAGTTCAAGGAGATGATCTGAATCTCGACGTTTCCGATCCCCGCCTCGCCGGCATCTCGAACACCGTCGTTATCCAAATCGCTATAGACATAGCCACTGATACCGACCGGTTGGACTTCCGCGAAATCGAGGTTCTTTCCGTGGGAGTCTCCCAATGGGATCTTGATCGCCGTGAGAACGTCTTTATCCCCTGCGACGGTTTCTCCCAACGTTTGGCCATTGAGCTGTCCTGGTTTCGCGCCGACGCTGAAGTAACCTTCGGGTTGGGTTTCAACGATCTTATAAGTGCCTGGCATCAACTTCAGGTTGGTGCCGAACTCGTATTTTCCTTGCGCGTTGGTGACCGTTCGGTGCCCAGTGGAAACGTAAACACCGTTTTCGAGGACATAGAGTTCGAGGTGGACCCCTGCAAGGCCTTGTTCACCCGAGTCCTGGGTCAAGTTCATGTTGTTGTCGACGTAAACCGTCCCCGCGAGGGAGATAGGTTTCGGCTTTTGCACAACGCTCGTCGCGGTGCCGGCAGTCCGGTCCCGCATCCCGCCATCGTTTTCAGCAGGGAGATCTAACCCCGAAGGGGCTAGAAGGACATCGTAGTTGTTGCGATAGATGGTGTTCGCAACGATATCTTCGTAGTGAGGAGCGGTGAAGAACGCCGTTAACTTCGAGCGCGCGAACTCGACCCCCGAAGTGATCGGGTCGATGCTGTCGTTGAAAAGAGGTGGATTGTTCTCGGAACCTGGTTCGTAGAATTGGACTTCGTCGACATCGATGGAGAAGACGAGGCGATCCCCTGCGCGGAAGTTTTCGAACCAGATGGTCAATACCATGCCACCGTCGCTCACTTCGTAGCGGACATTGGCGTCGGTGAAGGTGCCGTCGGAGTTTAGGATCTTGAACGGCGAAGGGTGGTCGGCACCGAGTCCACCGAAAAGGGTATCAAAGAAATTATCTCCTTGAGACCAACCCGGGGCTCCTTGATCGAGATCGATCACCAGCTTGGTAAGTCTGGTCCCTGCGGCACCACCTTTGAATTGAAAATAGAACGTGTCCCCATGAAGGTCCGCCCCAGCATCCTCTTCAACGTACACACCACCGACCCAGATGGGATCGACATTGAAGAGCATTCTCGGTTCCAGGGCCTCGACCATGGAGCGTCGCGTTTTGCCTCTCAGCTGATCAAAGCGTCGTTTCCAAGACACGGTTTCGATCCTCGGAATCAGGTCTGGTGAAAAGGTGCGTACTCGGGTGGGGAGCGCCATGTTTTTCGAATCCACTACTTCAACGGGGTGGAAACAAAGGTTTCGGACTGCGATGCACCTGAGTCCTCGAACTGTGCACCGACAGGATGCACGTAGCGACCTTCCTGGTCACGTTCAGTTCGAGCTCTTTCTAAATCCCATATTCGGATCGTTGTGTCAAAGCCAGCTGAGATAAGAAATCGATCAGTTTTCTGTAAAACACAAACCGAGCCGTCGTGCCCTACCAATTTTGTCTGTGGAATAGCATCATTCCAACCGACGATTCGGATCGTGTTGTCGGCCCCCGCAACAGCGAATTGTTCGCTGTTCAAAGGAATAAGCCCCATCAATTTTCCACCTCGAACCTCGGTTTGTCCCAGGACGACTTTGTCCTCGACATCGAAATGAACCAAGCGGCGATCTTCTCCGACGGTCGTGATCGTCGAGCTATCCTCCGAAAAATGAAGAGAGCGAACTCGGCTGAAATGGACGGGGGTGGCCGACCAAGCTGTTTTCGCGGTCCCATCGTAGGCTTGAACTCGCAAGACCCCGTCGCGACCACTGTAAGCGAGATACTTACCGTTGGGAGAAAGGGCAATCGTCCGTAAGTCGCTGCAATCGCAGCTATGGTCGACGATCGCTTCGCCCCGTTGCAGATCGACGCGATAGATATTCGAACTGAATCCGACGGTATATAGGGTATCGTCATCGATAAAGGTTACAGCGCACAGAGCGTGAGGGACCTTCGCCTCGGCGACGGGTGCAAGTGTCTCCGTGTTCCAAACCCGAACGACTCCGTCGTTGGCGACCGAAGCGATTCGATCACCATCCTTGGTGAATGCTAGCGAACGAATCCAATCGACATGTCCGGTCCAGACCGAGAGGACCTGTCGATCCTCTAAACGAATCAACCGGATCGCATGATCATCTCCCGCGGCGGCGATGTACTTTCCATCTTCGGAGACGGCCATCGCCGTGAGAACGGGGGATTCCGCCGTGCCAGGAAGGGGAGCCAGTCGGATTACATCCCTGGAATCCACTTTCGCAAGGGAAGTGGCAACGGGTGGAAGAGCGGGGATAGGTGCTGGCAAGGTTTGGGCAAAAACTTCGACAGATTGGCTCCCAACGGACAATGCTAGCATTGCCCCTCCGACCGTTACCTTCCAAGTTGGTTGCC
This sequence comes from uncultured Pirellula sp., assembly GCA_964394065.1. Lineage (GTDB taxonomy): Bacteria > Planctomycetota > Planctomycetia > Pirellulales > Pirellulaceae > JBKCUI01. Next base: position 8,791 of record CAYMXM010000067.1, read on the forward strand.
GACGAAGGCATCGTATTGCCACTTCCGTATCCTCCATGATCCCGCGTTGATCCGTGCGTTAGAAAAGTGGCGCTTCCTTCACCTAGACCTAGATAAGAGGAGAAGGGAGCGCTCCATCGTCGTCTATCGACCACGGCGCACGAGTAACTTTGAGAGAATTGGCAAGATGCGAAGAGTTTTCCGATTAGCCTGAGTTTGCCGTACCGATTGTGCTAGCGATTCCGCTAGCAAGTCTCCCGTGGCCCGTGCGTCTCGCCCGGAGTTGCTAAAGCTGATCCGGGCGAGACGCCCGGGCCACGATTTAGAAAATGAACGCAGAGACGCGAAGACGCAGGGACGCAGAGAAGATAGGCCGAGAGAAGATATCGTTGCGTCTTGGCGCCTTTGCGTGAGTTCTATAGCGAAGTTTTAGAAGGAGAGTTCAAGCCAAACCCATACTTCAATCCCCTTCTGAAAGCTCCTCTTCAAACTTCTCACTTCCAACTTCTTTTCCGTGTCTTCTGTGTCTTCCGTGGTTCAACTTCGAACACCGAATCAACCTCCAAAAACTATCTCCCCTTTTTGCTGGTTCCTGGTTGTTGAATTACTTTCCCCTTGGATTCCAAATCGAAATCGAAGATGTTCGAGCCCGAGGTAACATCCCGTTTCAATTCGCTCTCCGCGTTGTACTTGGTCGGGATTATCTCCTGAGCAGCAGGGCCGTCCCCAGTGTCTTTGCCGAGCGATGTCCAGATTTGAACCTTGTGAGTTCCGACCACAGCACCTAAACCTTGACGCCCTAGGTGTAGTTGGTACTTTCCTTCTCGGTCCGTTCGCCCTGCCGACGCCGCGCTCGAATCGGCGGGATAAAACTCGACCAACGCTTCCGGGAGGGGAACGCCATCAAGTTTCACGGTACCGTGAACTTGACCGATGCCACTATCGCCACATCCCACTCCAAGGGGCAATGCAACGAGGAGTGCTCCGAAAAAATAATGACGAGGCATAAGGTTGATTCGCATGGGATGTTAATGTTGAAAATTGGTTCTTTGTATTCGTAGGGTGTGTGAAGTAGGGGGCTTTGGCCGACGCGCAAGCGAGGCCACACAATCACAACCCGACGCGTAAGCGAGGGACAGCACTGGCAACCACACATCAAGTGCAAGGTCTCGCAGCACGCCCTTCGTGCCTCAGGGACGTGCCACCCGACACCTGAGATATTCCCGACAAGGGCTACGTACACTCGCGACGCTGTCCCTCGCTTACGCCACGGGTTGTGATGGGGGGCGCTTCGCGTCCCCCCTTAACACCGATGCGTCAGACCACCCCCAGCCGCCCTCTGGGCTAAATCGAAAGCGTCTTAGAAATCAATCGTCAAAACGAATCCATCGTTGCGTCTACCGAGCCGTTGATAAACGCCGTGCGCTGCCTCCACTGGAATGGGGTCATAAACATTCCCGGATGGAGTGCTGTCCGCTCTCCACTCGATCGACTCGGAGATGAAGTGAACCGAGCCATCGACTAAGACAAAGGTTGCCCCTCCCGTATGAAGACTTGAGAATCCAGCTCCGGCTCCTCGGTTAGCGCTTCCCCAAGCATACGGAGGGTCGGTGGAGTTCAAGGGTGGACGAACGTTGGCCGTTGCAGTGTAGATACCTCGAGTCCCAGCACCGCGCGGGTTTCGAACTCCCGCCCATGCCCCTGCTCGACCAAATTTTGAATCCCGCTCCCCAACCAAAAAGGTATTGCTCGTTCCGTCGGTTACGTCTCCCAAGCGGATCGTTCGATTCTCCATGAACATCCCGTATGTATCCGTCTCGGCTTGCGGCTGATCCCGCACTCCTCGGTTGGATATATAGTTGGTCAGTCCAGGCTGCCAGTTCCCACGCGATCCTGCTGCGGTTCCCCATCCTCCTCCAAAGTGTCGCTCCTGCTTTGCTTGCGACTGCTCCGCATCGCTTGGGCAAAGGTAGCCGGGAATGTCTTGTTGCAAGAGAGGAACTGGATTGGATAGGTTTGAATTTCCCCCAGCGAGCAGATCTGCAAGGGAAATCCTATCGGCTCCTAACTGCGCGTAGAGATTCCCCTGCTCCATATAGGGAAGGATCGCAACCGTCCACCCCCACGCCTCAACATTGTTATTGTTCGCGGCTGGTAAAGCTGGGCGGGCAAGTACGAACGCGTAGGGAAAGCGTTTGTTGGAGGACTCGTAGTTGTGGAGCGCCAGTCCGATTTGTTTCAAGTTGTTCGTGCATTGCATCCGCCGAGCCGCTTCCCGCGCGGCTTGTACAGCGGGTAACAGCAAGCCAACTAGAATCCCAATGATGGCAATCACAACCAGCAACTCCACCAACGTAAACGCGTATCTTCCCCGTGTCGTTCTTTTCATCGCCGTTCCATTCCTTTCGATCTAAATCTAGCAAAACCGTTTTTACAACGAATGAGATACGCAGCTAAAACACATCGCACATCCGTTGTTTGACTTGGATTGCATACGGCGTGCCAAAGGACACAAACAAGCACCATCAGAAGAACAGGTATGGAAAAACGCAGGGAATAAAACGCTTGTACGTCGTAGGAGCCACAACACCCAGCGACGGCACCCCCAGCAATAGCAACGGCTCATGAAATATCACGGCGAACTCGTAATCCCGTTTTAACCGCAGGGGACGCAGAGTATCGCAGAGGGATGCTCCCTTTCAAACTTCACCCTTCAAACTTCTATTCCGTGTCTTCCGTGTATTCCGTGGTTCAATTTTCGGATACCGAGCGGAAAGAAAGGCCCAGGGCATCATGGAATATAGTAGTTTCTTATCGTTCTACGATGTGCAAGAGAACAGCACCACCAGATGTAGATGAACGCGATATAGGTGCATGAAATCAAAACCGTTTTGGTGTGGTGTGCATGCCGAATTCCGTAAATCAGATAGTCGAATTCAATCCCAATCATCAGGAAGGCAGCGATCGACGCGAACACACCCCATCCCCACGTAAAGAGATCAAAGCGAGGGATAACAGAGAATCGCTTCGAGCGACCAATCCCGAATGCGATCAAGAAAATCGCAACAGGAAGGAGAACGTGCGTTGCCACCAATTGCATCGCAAAACCGACGATGTACGTGTCCGTCGTCGTCCCGAACCCTTCATGCGCCGCAATGCTTTCATAAAACCAAAGATCCCTCCACGGATTGCTTGCGAACAAAGCGATACCAACGATGCACAAAAGCACCTTTGCGAATACAGGGAACCTAGGATGTTCGTCCGAACCTTCAGAAAAAAGATCCCCCGAAATCTCCGTCGGTTCCACAGGTGCCGCGTAAGGATTGGTTCCCATCAAACTTCGCACTTCTCACTTCAAACTTCTCGGTATCCGTATCGTAAACCGCGTCCCCTTCTCCGAAACCGAAACCAGTTCGATCGAACCGGATAGCTCGTTGACTCGATCCTTGACGATATAAAGCCCCAACCCCGTCCCCGTCGGTTTATGGGTAATAAAAGGCTTGAAGATATTTTCTTGCTCATCGACCGGAATCCCCTTCCCGTTATCCCGAACAATCGCAACGTACTCATTCTCCTCACAATGAGTCTCCACGGCTAGCTTAGCATCTGGGAGCCCCGAACAAGCCTCGATTCCATTCTTAATGAGGTTCATAAAGATTTCATTGACTGTCTGTTCTTCTCCCAAGATGATCGCTCCCGCCCCGTCTAGCGAGAACTCCAAGACCACGCGATGCTCTAAAGCGAAATAGTTCATCACCGTTCTGATTTTGGATAAAACCCTATCCGGTTCGCATCGCCTTTCTCGCTCATCGCTCGGTCTTGCGAAATCGAGGACGCGATAGAGGGTCTGATGAAGTCGATCCACTTCGGAAACGATCATTCCCAAGTCTTGGCGATGAGGATTCTCCTCCGGGGTCTCTTCGGATATCAAGGAAGCGATCGTTCGGATCGAAGCAAGTGGGTTCCGTAGCTCATGGGCCAGGGTACCTGAGATCATCCCCAGAGTGGATAGTTTCTCTTGCTGAAAACTGTTCCGCTCGGCGGTTCGGCGAAGGGATTCTTCATGAACATTCTGCAGTGTCGCTGCGAATTGATCGACGAGCACAACCAGAGAGGTCAGTTGTTCGTCGGCCAACTGAACAAAACTCTTGTCGTTCCCAAACAGAATCGCACCTCGAATCGATTTATAGTTCATCGGAAACGCAACGTCGCATTCGAGGATCTCCATCGCTTCTTCAACCCCTGGCTGATAGAACCGCCCCCGGAGTTGCCCTCGTTCGATCGGATCCGTTCGCGTCGCGAGCCCCTCCGCCAACATTTGAATCGCAACGGTCTCGATATGTCCCTCTCGAGGTGGGGACCGACGTACCCGATCTTCAGAACCGATCCCCCCCTTGGAGAGAAACAGGGCAATAGGCCCATCGGTCGTCCCTTCTTTGAAACGAACGATTCGGACCCAGGATAAGTCGAATTCTTCTCGAATCTGATCTGCGAACCACTGGCAACGTTTGTCGAGGTCGGGGTCGGTTTGTTGGGTCACCAGAAGAGCGAGCCTTCGCGTCGAGTTCCGAACTCGAAACGCTTTCGGGCTCATCAGAAGGCGAAGGGATTCGCTCGCTCGCAACCGAAGAGGCTTGATCCAGTAGACAAGCAGAACGATGGCGATGATCTCGAACAGAATGAAGTTCACATTCAACCAAGTTCGCAACTGGTGCCCAATCGGATTTAGCACCACGTCATGAATATAGATGATCGCAAGGAGTATCCCGCCATAGATCGTCGTCGGTTCGAAGACGACCGGTAGCAAGCGATTCTTCAGGACGAACACGACGAAGGTAACCGACGGCAAAAGGGGAGATACGGCCATCACCAACCGAAGAGGATGTTCCCATCGAAGATGGTTTGCTCCGAAAGCGTAGGTGACCGCGCCAGCGGTGAAGAGGAGAAGAAGGACTGCGATCCAGCGAAAGAATGTTTTTCGTGGACGATAGGTAGACTTGTTCGCAATTTGGAAAAAGCAAAAGGCGCTGACGATGTTCGCGCTTACCAACCAGACGAGGTAGATCGGCTGGAGAGGCTTAACACTCTCCATGAAGTTTCCTTGTGGCCCGGTCGTGACTTGATACAGGGCAGGGATCAGCAGGAAGAGTGGTGCGTAGAGGATCCCCCACTTACGGCTGGCGCTTTCATCTCGTTGAAAGGTCACATCTCCCCGATTCCATAATCGGAGGGCGGCATGAAGCATCGCGGAGGGCATGATGAAGAGCCCTGCGCAGAGGACCATCATCGACAATCGATCGAAAAGGATGGCAAGGTGTGTTGCTTCTCCTTGGACGAGAAGTCTCCCAAAATACCCGCCATGAAAGAGGAGGGCTCCTGCGACGAGCCATTTCAACCAGGGGGCCGCATATTTTCGATTGATCGGTTGGCAAAGGAGGAGCAACAGGACTGTCTCAAACAGTCCCGCCAAACCAATTAACAGCCACTCCAGTTGTTCGATCATAGTTCCCCCATTGTAGAACGGAATTCATTCCGTTAAACAACGCGTCCAATCAAAGCCGCCGTTAGCGCTGTGAGCCGGTTTCTATCTCAGGGCTGTTCAAGTGCCCTGTTGGCGCCGAGAGCCTCTCGCTACTTGCGGGGGCTTGGGTAGCCCTGAGATGGGGGGGGGGCAATGCGTGCAATGGGGGCAGGAGCTGGAGACGTTGTTTAACGGAATAAATTCCGTTCTACATTGGCCGCCGTCAGCGCTGTGAGCCGGTCTCTATCTCAGGGCTGTTCAAGTGCCCCGTTGGCGCCGAGAGCCTCTCGCTACTTGCGGGG